>DAIPYB010000036.1:0-12443 GCA_036782955.1 Pseudoxanthobacter sp.
GCCCGCGCCGTCGCGCCCCTCGAACACCACGCAGACCTTGGCCCCGGTGTGGCGCACCCAGAGCTGAAGCCGCACAAGCTCGCCGTGCAGATGCTTCAGCCGGGCCTCGTATTCCTTCCGCTTCAGGGGTTCAGCGCCGCTCACCGGTCTCTCCTCCATGGTCTGTTGCCGGTCGTGAAAGCCGGCTTCACTTTTCCTCTTCAGCTTCCCAGCTCAGGTAGAAGCCGATGTCGCCCGGCATGCCGCCCGGCCAGTCGATGATCTGCGCCTTGAGGTGATAGCTCGCCGCCTTCAGCTGGTCGCGCCACAACTCATAAGCCTGCCGGGGACGCCCGGTCAGGGTTTCCGGCCAGCCCGCCTCGCCGTTGTTCAGGGCGCGGCCCCTGTCGGTGCACAGCACGTTGGGAAAGCGCATGACCAGAACTTCCGTGTCGCCACGCTCGGCGGCAGCACGGACCTGCACCAGCAGGTTCTGCTTGATATCGCGGATCAGCTCCGGCGTTATATCCATCGGCTGCGAGAGCTTCTTGATGAGCTTGTTACGCGCATTCTCGACGGCGGAAAGTTCCGCCTCGTTCTTGGCGCGGCGCATTTCCTGCATGTAGGCGCGCAAATCTTCGGCTGACATGAAGGATTCGTCGCCAAGGACGACGTCTTCCTGACGTTCCCGATCGGACATGATGGCTTCTCCGGCTCTGTCGCGGCCCGCAACCGGAGGGCGGGCCCGATGCCCGCGCCAGAACCCTGCCCGGCCGATGGCAACATTGTGGCCCGCTGATTGTTGCGGGCCTTGCGGCAGATCAACCGCCCGGACCGTCATGTCACCGGCGCGTGGCGTTCAGAACGCGCAAGATCAGCCACACCGGCAGCACGACAACCGCGCCAAGCAGGATGTAGCCTCCGAACCGCTCCACCGCCCCGAAGCCCATGTTGACGATGTTGAGCACAAAGGCGCGCGTACCGCGATAAAGATCCCACGGATTGATGTTGAGCGCGGAAAGGATGACGCCCACCACGAAGCAAAGAAACAGCAGCTGCAAGGCCACGCGAAGCGGGGAACCGCCGAGAAAACGCGAAACCGGATTGTCAGCCATCGCCACATGCCTTTCTGCCGCCGGTGCGGGGCGCCCGGCTGCCGCCACCTTGTGCATTGCTGCCGTTAAGGCCGGGTTGTCAAACCGCTGTTTACCGGGCGCCCCGGCTCAGCCGGCCAGATCCTCAAGCCGGTCCGCCTGCGCCGGGCAAAGCCCGGTCTCGATGGCCAGCAATGTCGCCCCGCGCAGCACGATGCCCGCCTTGCGGCGCGGGGCAGGATCGAGGCCGGCATAGGCAACGCGCAGGACCATGCCCTCCGCGGCACTGTGCACCACATCCCGCACCGGCCCGAACCGCCCGGTGGCGGCCGTCCGCATGAAGGCTGCGATCTCCTCCAGCAGCCCGGCATCGGCACCGGCCAGAGCCTCGTCCCCAACCTGCCCCACCGGCACCAGTTCGGCTCCCCGCCAGACGCCGACCGTGAGGCGCGCGAAGCCGGCTGCCCCGCCGCGCCCGGCGGCCCGCTCTCCGTAGAGCAGCACGGCGCGGCAACTTTCAGGTTCCGCAGGCCACAGGGTCCACGGCTGTGTCGCGCCCCGCCACGGCGCCCGCCTCTCGGCCAGCCGCACCCCGGCTACGGCCCCCGCCTCGGTGCCGGCAAGGCTGCGGGCACGGACACGCAGGCCCGCCAGCGCCGCATCCGGCCCGCCGCCGACCGGCAGCAGCGACGACACCGTGAGGTGCGGACTGTCCAGCGCGGCCGCAACGCGTTCCAGCGCAGCACGACGAACCGCGAGGGGAGCGTCGCGCAAGTCCTCGCCTTCGGCCGACAGGATATCGAACGCTTTCAGCAGCAGCGGTGCCGATCGGCGCGCGGCCGGCGTGGCGCGGCGGCGGCCCAGCCGGACGCGCCACAACCCCGCCGCCGCCTGCCCGTCGCGGCCGGCCGTCAGGTCCGCCACCACCAGCGCCTCCGGGCCGGCCAGCCCGGCGCACTCGGGAAAGGCTCCCGTCAGCGCCTCTCCGTCCGGTCCCGTCAGCGTCGTTTCGCCGGGGGCGATCCTGAGCAAGACCGTAGGGCCATCCCAGAACCACGTCGCGGCGATTGCGGAGGGATCGCAGGTCTCCGGCATAAACCGGACGGCCGGGGGCAGCAGCAGCCCCGGCTCCGCCGGGCATGGCCCGTCGCCTCTGGCAAAGGCGATGAGGGCGGCAAAGGGCGGCGCGGCGCCGGCAAGATGGGCACGCAGATCTTCGCTCTCCCGCCGGCCGCCGCACTGCGCCAGCGCCGCGGCGACAACCGCCGCCGGCAGATGAACGCGCAGCCTGTCGGTGGCCATGAGCAGCAGGATACGGCGGGCGCCAGCATCGAGCCCCGCCATCAGGCCGGCCAGAATATCGGCGGCATCCGCCGCGCGCAGTGCACCGAGCCCGGCCACGACAGCGGCAAGCCCCGGCGGTGCGACGGCAGCGGATGCCGGCGGCCACATCAGAGCAACGGTTTCCGCCACGTCGCCCACGAAGCGGCGGGAAAAGGCAAACAGCACCGGGTCCAGCCGCGCGGCAAGCGCCTTCACCGCAGCCGGCGGAATCGGCGCAAAACCCGGCCGGCCGGTCAGGACCGAAAGCGCCGCGGCCCCGTCGGCCACCGGCACCGCCGCAAGATAGTGGGCCAGATGGATGGCGCGGGCGTCATCCGAAGGATCGAACAGCAGTGCCTCGGCAAGATGCGAAAACGCGATCATGGCGCCCCGGCTCCGCCGACCGGCAGCGGCGCGGCGGCGATGCCGCGCCCCCGGCACCAGTGCACCAGCGCCTCGTGCGCCCCATGGGTGACCCAGACCTCACGCGCGCCTGTTTCCACGATCGTGCCGGTCAGCTCGTCCCAGCCGGCGTGATCGGAGATGACCAGTGGCAGTTCGGCACCGCGCTGGCGGGCCTGCGACAACACCCGCACCCAGCCGCTGGCCACCGCGACCACCGGATCGGCCAGCCCCGCCGCCCACGCCGACGACTGTGGCAGAACAACGGGCGGCGCCAGCACGATCTCGCCGGCAAGGGCCCGGCCATCGCCTTCCGCGCGAACCTCCAGCGGCCCCAGATCGACGCCCGCGTCCCGATAGACGGCACACACCGGCGCCATCGCCGGATGCATGAACACCGGGCGCTCATAGCCGGCTTCGCGCAGGGTCGCGATGACACGCTGCGTCTTGCCGAGCGAATAAGCGGCGACGACATGGGCCCGGCCGGGAAAACGGGCGCACGAGCGCAGCAGCCGGGCGATTTCGCCCGCCGCTGGCGGATGGCGGAACACCGGCAGCGCGAATGTCGCCTCGGTCACGAACAGGTCGCAGGCAACCGGCCGGAACGGCGCGCAGGTCGGATCGGGCTGGCGCTTGTAATCGCCTGAGACCACCGCCCGGAAGCCGCCCGCCTCGACGAGGATCTGCGCCGAGCCCAGCACATGGCCGGCGGGGAAGAATGTAATCGTCGCCGCGCCGAGACGAAACGGCACGCCATAATGCGCCACCTGCCGCGTCCCGGCGAAACGTGCGCCAAGGCGCACCTCCATCAGGGCCAGCGTTTCAGCGGTGGCGATGACGGTGCCATGGCCGGCGCGGGCGTGATCGGAATGGGCATGGGTGACGAGTGCGCACGCGGCGCGGCGCGACGGATCGATCACCGCGCCCGCAAGCGGCACGGCGATGCCGCCGGGGCCGGGGGCGAGAAGATCGGCGGCCCGTCGCGGGGCTTCATGGGCGGGGACTGCAGGCTGCATGGGAACAGAAGTAGTCCGTCCGCACCTTTTCGCAAGGCGCCTTCGAAGCACGCGATCGGGACAGGCGCGGGGTGCGCGGTCCGGCGGGCTGTGTTAAGCCCGGAACGGTTTCGCGTGAAAAGGCCGGCCCGCCCGCAAGGGACCGGCGACAGAAGGGAAGGCGCCATGGCCCGCTGGCTCGTATTTGGCGACAGCCACATCGCCCCGTTCCGCAAGGCTGTGGAACTGGGCCTGCTGCCGCCGGAAACCGGCCTTCTGGAAGTGCGCGGCGCCACCGCCATGGGGCTTGCCAACCCGCAGAGCGTGACCGGCGCGCTGGAGATTTTCGAGGCCGGCCTGCTGCCGCCGCGCCCCGGTGCCGTGCCCGTGATGCAGCTCGGCGAGGTCGATTGCGGCTTCGTCATCTGGTACCGCGCGGAGAAACACCAGCTGCCGGTGGCCGACCAGACGGAAAAGTCGATCCAGCGCTATTTCGGCTTCGTCGACCGGCTGCTGGCAGCCGGATATCCCAGCGTCGTCGTCACGGGCGCGACGGTACCCACCATCCGCGACGGGCAAGATTGGGGCGAGGTCGCGCACCTGCGGCGCGAGGTGCAGACCACGCTGGTCGAACGCACGCAACTGACGCTGGCCTATAACGACCGCCTGCAGCAGGGCGCCCGCGCGCGCGGCCTGCCGTTCGTCTGCATCGCCGACGCGGTGCTCGACCCCGAAACCGGGGTTGTGAAAGATTATTATCGCCGCAAGAACCCGCTCAATCACCACCTCCATGCTGCCCGCTCGGCTGAATTGTGGGTGGCCGGCCTCAATGCCCTGTCGCTGCCGGCCCTGCTGGCTGGCGAGAAGATAACGGCCTGAGCGATTTCCCCCTGCCCGGGCGCTTTTTCTCCGCCGCGAGGCTTCTGCTGCCATGATTGGCACCTATCTTGGCGGGCGAGCGAGAGACATCCCGGTCCCCCGTGCCGCAACGATCGCGCCAGAGACACGCGCAGGAACACCGATCATGACGCCGCAGGAACAACAGCTCATCGCCGATCTGTTCGACCGTCTCGCCCGCCTTTCCGGCGCGCGCGACCCGCAGGCCGAACGTTTCATCGCCGATCGCATGGCCGCGACGCCCGGCGCCGCCTATGCCATGGCGCAAACCATCGTGGTGCAGGATCACGCGCTGAAGACCGCCGAGGATCGCATCGCCGGTCTTGAAAAGGATCTGGCGGATGCGCGTGCCGCGGCACAGGCGCCGGCAGCCGGACAGGAAACGGCCAGTTTCGCGCCGTGGACTTCCGCTCCCGCCGGGGCCGGCCTGCCGCAGGCACGCACCGCCACCATGCCCGCATCGCGCCCGGCAGCCGGCACGCCGATGGGTGCGCCGCAGGGCTTCGGCGCATCGCCGGTACCGCCCGCCGCCCAGCCGGCCAGTTGGGATGCCCGGCCGACGGCAGCCACCAGCGTGCCCTCCTTCGGCCGCAGCAGTTTTGGTGGCGGGGGCGGCTTTCTGGCGGGTGCGGGACAGATCGCCCTCGGCATGGCCGGCGGCGTGCTTCTGGCGGATGCGGCCCGCTCCATGTTCTCCGGCGGGGCGTTCTCCGGCGGGCTTGGCGGGCAGCCAACCGAGGTCGTCAACAACGAGACCATCAACGAAACCATCGTCGAGGAGCCCGCCGCCGCGTCGCCATGGGGCAATGCCGGGCAGGACCAGACCGGCGGCGACAACGGTCAGGATGCCGTGCCGGCCGACTGGGGCGGCGACGGCAATCAGGACAGCGGCTTTCAGGACAATGGCTATCAGGATGCCGGCTTTGACCCCGGCAACCAGGACGACGGCGGCGATACCGGAGGCGACGACGGCAGCTGGGCCTGAGGCAGCACCCGTGCTGGCCGGCCCTGGCGCCGGCCGGATCGGTCGCACCGCTCAGTGAGCGGGGCCGCCCACGCCGCCGCGCGGAATGGCGCCGCTGTCCACCAGACGGATCATGGCCTTACGGGCGTTCATGATGGCGCGCGGCAGAACCGGCAACACTTCACCCGGCGTCATGCCCGGCTTGACATGGCGGTCATAGAGGGTTGCCAGAATGAACCAGTCGAAGATGCCGAAGCCTTCGACATCGGAATAATCGTTGTAGATCGAATAGACGAGTGACGAGTCGTCGTTGATCGGCCCGAGGCTCTGCGTGATTTCCTCCACCATGCAGTGGCGGAATGCGCGATAGCCTTCATTGACCACGATAAAGACCGTTGCCTCTTTCAGGGAACCGTCCGGGTTGGCGGTGACAAGGGCCGAGCAGTCGTTTTCCTGCATGAAGGTGGCGCGCCCTGCTTCGTCCACATGCTCCTTCACCATCGGCCGGTACTGGCTGCGGTCCACCAGATACACCGTCATGTTAGCCTTGTCGGGCTTCTTCACCACGCGGATGTCGAGGTTCGGAATGATGCGGTCGAGCTTGCGGATAAAGCTGCGCACGAAGAAGCGGCGGTCGTCGAAGCGCGAATGGCTCTGGATCCACACCCGCACCGGACCGGTGAATTTGTGGACCCGCGCATTGGTGACGGCGATGGCCTTCGGCCCCTCGCTGCCGAAAACCGTGCGCATGAAGCCGTCGATGATCTCGGCCTCGCTGAAGGCGTAGGCGATATCCTCCGCCGTGGGCAGGCTGTCCTTCGCCGCAGCAGCCGGCTTCGCGGCGGCGGCCATCGCCGGCGATCCGGGCGGCGCCACGAGCGAAAGGCCCGCGGCCAGCAGCGCGGTGGACGCGGCAACACGGAAACGGCGGAAAGAACGGATCATCATGCCCTCGGCGGCAGCGGCAACATGGCATTCGACACCGCCGCCGCACGCCGTTCAATCCCACCCGTTTCACAACTGCGAATTAAGGTGAACGCCGCCGTCAAGCCTCTGGAAAGCCTCAGCCATCCGCCTCCAGCAGAGTGGAAAGCGTCCACGGCGACACGTCCGAGATGCGCTCGATATCGTCGATGCGCCAGTCGCCGTTCTGCTGCACGAGGCTGTAGATCAGCTCCCGCCCCTGACCGCCCACGGAAAAGGTGACCGACACCAGCGCCGTGCCGTCGATGAGCACGGGATCGGAGATGGCGAAGTCCGTGAGGTCGGAGCTGGTGCCGTCCAGCACCGGATCGAAACCCAGCCGGCCGACCGCCCCGCCATGATCGTTATCGAGCGCCTCGACAAGGCGCACGATGCGCGGGGTAAAGAAGTTGCCCCGCTCCTTCGCGTCGAACGCGGAAGCGGCTGTGCCGGCATCGTCGTCGCCGAGATAGATGCGGTAGAGATCGGCGATGACCAGCAGGGGGGCCGGCGTCTGCGCCTGTCGCAGCGACTGGCCACCCTTCGGCGCATCGCCCTGCGGCGGCGCGGTGGTGATCGGCGCGCCGGTGGGCAGGGCCGGGCTCATCAGGTCCTGCGTATCCGGCGAAACGCCGGGAGTGGTGGTTCCGGCCGCCAGCACCGGACCGGCGGCAAAGGCCGCGGCCAGAGCAAGCAGCACCCCTGCCCGTGCCAGCGGCCGCTGCCGTTTCGTGCCGGGCATCGTCGTGCCTGCAAAACCATCCATCGCCTGTCTCCCGCTGCGGCGTCGCCGCCGGCCTCAACCCTGCAGGCCGGCCATGGCGATCCACGCATCCTCGTCGATGACCTCGATGCCGAGATCGGCCGCTTTCTTCAGTTTCGAGCCCGCACCCGGCCCGGCCACCACCAGATCGGTCTTGGAGGAGACCGATCCGGCAACCTTCGCCCCCATCGCCTCGGCCCGTGCCTTGGCCTCGTCGCGGGTCATCTTCTCAAGGGTGCCGGTGAAGACCACGGTCTTGCCGGCAACGGGCGAATCGCCGACGGCCTTCGGGCCGGCCGCCTCGGGGGCAACCTGCGCCAGCAGCGCATCCAGAACGGCGCGGTTGTGCTCCTCCGCGAAGAACGCCACAACGGCACCGGCCACCACCTCGCCGACACCGTCGATGGCGTTCAGTTCCGCCCACGCCGCTCCGGTCTCGTCGGCCGCCGCTTCCATCGCCGCGGCGAAGGCATCCCATGTTCCATAGGACTGCGCCAGAAGCTTGGCATTGGTTTCGCCAATATGGCGAATGCCGAGCGCGAAAATGAAGCGGTGCAGCGCGATGGAGCGCCGGGCCTCGATGGCGGCGAACAGGTTCTTCACCGATGTCGCGCCCCAGCCCTCGCGATCCTTCAGCTTCTTCAGCGCCTTCGCATCCCGCTCGGCCAGCGTGAAGATATCGGCCGGGCTGCGGATCAGGCCATCGGTGCAGAATGCCTCGATCTGCTTTTCGCCCAGCCCCTCGATATCGAAGGCATGGCGCGACACGAAGTGCTTCAGCCGCTCCACCGCCTGCGCCGGACAGGTGAGACCGCCGATGCAACGGCGCACCACATCCTCGCGACCGGTGCGCGGATTGACCTCGCGCACCGCATGGCTGCCGCAGGCCGGGCAGATCACCGGGAAGCGGAACGGCTCCGCCCCGGCCGGACGCTTCTCGGCCACCGCGCGCACGACCTGCGGAATGACATCGCCAGCACGCTGCACCACCACGGTGTCGCCGATGCGCACGTCCTTGCGGGCGATCTCGTCCTCGTTGTGCAGCGTCGCATTGGAAACGACCACCCCGCCCACCGTCACCGGGTGCAGCTTGGCAACGGGCGTGAGCGCGCCGGTGCGGCCGACCTGAATATCGATCGCCTCCAGCACCGTCATCGCCTGCTCGGCCGGAAACTTGTGGGCAATGGCCCAGCGCGGGCTGCGCGAGACGAAGCCGAGGCGGGCCTGCAGGTCCAGCCTGTCGACCTTGTAGACCACGCCGTCGATGTCGTAGCCGAGACCGGCGCGGTTCTCCTCGATGCCGTGATAGACCGCCAGCAGGTCCTCCACACCGGCGCAGCGCCGCATCAGCGGATTGATGCTGAAGCCCCACGCACCGAACCGCTGCACCATGGCGAACTGGGTGTCCTCCGGCACCGCGCTCATCTCGCCCCATGCATAGGCGAAAAAGCGCAGCGGTCGCTCCGCCGTGATCTTCGCGTCGAGCTGGCGCAGCGAGCCGGCGGCCGCGTTGCGCGGATTGGCGAACGTGCGACCCTCCGCCTCCGCCATGCGGGCATTGAGGGCGGCGAAATCGGCATGCGCCATGTAGCATTCGCCCCGCACTTCCACGATGTCCGGGGCGTCGTCCGGCAGGGTGCGGGGAATGTCGGCGATGGTCAGGGCATTGGCGGTCACGTTCTCGCCGGTCGTGCCGTCGCCGCGGGTGGCGGCCACCTCCAGCCGGCGGCCGACATAGCGCAGCGACAGCGAAAGGCCGTCGATCTTCGGTTCGGCGGTGATGACGAGCGGACTGTCCGGCTCCAGCTTCAGGAAACGGCGGACGCGGGCCTCGAAATCCACCACATCGCCGTCCTCGAAGGCATTGTCGAGCGACAGCATCGGCACGCGGTGCACGACCTCGCCGAAGCCGTCGGTAGGGGCCGCGCCGACGCGCTGGCTGGGGCTGTCGGGTGTTACCAGCTGCGGCCATGCCGCCTCCAGCGCGAGCAGGCGCAGGCGCAGGGCGTCATAGGCGGCGTCGGAGATGACCGGCGCGTCCTTCTGGTAATAGGCGGCGTCGTTGCGGCGGATCTCCGCCGCCAGCGCGGCATGCTCGGCGGTGGCTTCGGCGGGCGTCAGGTCCGCGGGCGGGCGGGAAGCCGGCACGGGCGGCGGGCTCTCGGACGAAGGCGAAGACGTCATGGCAGAAGGATCCCGGAGCAGTAAGACCATATCGGGGCGGCGGGCTTTAACACACCCGCAGCCGGCGCGCACCCCTCAGCCGGCCGCCGGACGCGGGCCCCCGCGGGCCGCCAGCACCGCGCGCAGGGGGGCGGGTTTGACAGGCTTGTTGACGATGGCAATGCCCAGCGCGGTCGCCTGCGCGCGCAGTTCCGCCGAGCGGTCGGCCGTGACCAGCACCGCTCCCAGATCGGCACCCCAGCGATCGCGCAGCCGGGCTATGACTTCGAGGCCGTTGGTGCCGTCGAGGTGGAAATCGACCAGCACCAGATCCGGCGTCAGGTCGCTGAGCGCCGCCTCCGCTACCGCCGCCTCAAGGCTGGCCGCCGCCAGCACCCGGTGTCCCCAGCCGGTGAGCAGCGCCACCATGCCGTCGAGAATGCGCGGCTCGTTGTCGATGCAGATGAGGTCGAGCCCGCGCACGGCGGCCACCGGCGCCGACGGCGGAATGACGACCGCGCGCGCTTCCGGCGGAGAGGCGATGGCGAACTCCACCGCGAAGCGCGACCCGTGCCCCGGCCGCGACCAGACCCTGAGCGGCAGGTCGAGCGTGCGGGCGATGCGCTCCACGATGGAAAGACCCAGCCCCAATCCCTGTGCCTTGCGCTGCACCGAGCGGCCGGGGTCGAGCCGCAGGAATTCCTTGAACACTTCCTGCAGCTTGGTATCCGGAATGCCGATGCCGCTGTCGGCCACCTCGACGAAGACCTTGCCGCCCCGGCGGCGGCACCCGACCACCACGCCGCCGCGATCGGTATATTTGACCGCGTTGGAAATGAAGTTCTGCAGCAGGCGACGCACCAGCCGCCGGTCGGAGCGCACCCACAGCGATGTCGGCACGATGGCCAGCTTCAGCCCGCGGGCATGGGCGATGGCCTCGAACTCCACCCGCAGGGTGGCGAAGATATCGTCCAGCCGGAAAGTGGTGAACTCCGGCTTCATCGCGCCGGCATCGAGCTGGGAGATATCGAGCAGCGCGCTGATGATCTCCTCCACCGATTCCAGCGATGCCTCGACATTCTCCACCAGCGGCGCATAGGGCGAAGCGCCGAGGCGCTCCACCAGCGTGGAGGCATAGAGCCGGGCGGCATTGAGCGGCTGCAGGATGTCGTGGCTGGCAGCAGCCAGAAAGCGGGTCTTGCCGAGATTGGCCTCGTCGGCCACCGCCTTGGCGCGCTTCAGCTCGTCGTTCAGGAGCTGCAGTTCGGCGGTGCGCTCCCGCACCCGCTTTTCCAGCGTCTCGTTGGCGCGCGCCAGCGCCTCCGCCGCCAGAATGCGGTCGGTCATGTCGGCCATCAGCAGCACCGCGCCGCCATCGGGCATCGGGCTGGAGTGGATTTCCACGATACGCCCCACCGACGCCAGACGGCGCTGCAGCGTGGTGCCCCGGCCGGAGAGCACGTCCGCCAGACGGGCCTCGATGACAGCATCGGTACCGCGCGGATCGTCGGGGTCGAGATCGCCGCGCTCGGCGATGGTGCGCAGGATGGTGCGCAGCCCCATGCCCACCTCCACCCGCTCGCCCGGCACCTCCAGCAGCTTGGGGAACTGGCGATTCCACACCGTCAGGCGCAGCTCGCTGTCGAACACGCCGATGCCTTCATGCACCTGCTCCAGTGCCGTCTGGAGCAGGTCGCGGTTGTAGCGGATGGCGGCGGTGGCATCGTCCAGCAGCTTGCTCGCCCGCTTGGCCGATGGATCGCGCTGCTTGATGAGCAATGACAGCACGAGGCGCGAGGACGCCGCACCGACGGCGCTCGCCAGCAGCCTCTCGGAGAAGCGCAGCAGCTCCGCATCGGCCGCCGCCTGCGGCGCCAGCCGGATGCCGCGGCTTTTCTCATGGCTCTCGAAGGCGGCCGTCGTGCGCTCGCCGCCGAGATAGCGGGCGATGGTGGCCTTGAGATCGCCCACCGTCACCGCCGTGCGCCACAGCCGCAGCGCCGGCACCGGCCCGAGATCGGACGGCACGAAGGTGGATGCCTGCAGCCGCTCGCTCACGTCCGGCGGGCGCATCATCGACACCGCCACATAAACCACCAGATTGACCAGCAGCGACCAGACCACGCCGTGAATGAACGGATCGAAGCTGAGCGAGAACAGCGCCTGCGGCCGCAGCAGCCAGATATCGAACGGACCGTTCTCGATGAAGCCCGGCGAGAGCAGGCCGCTGGCCACGAAATTCGGCAGCAGCATCGTGTAGGCCCACAGGCAGAAGCCGGCGATCATGCCGGCAATGGCGCCGCGCGCGGTGCCACGCCGCCAGATCATGCCGCCGAAGAAGGCCGGTGCGATCTGCGCCACCGCCGCGAAGGACAGGAAGCCGATCTGCGCCAGCGCCGCAGCCTCGCCGACCGAGCGGTAATAGACATAGGCCAGCATCACCACCCCGGCGATGGAGGCCCGGCGCACCATCAGGAGCCGGCGTCCCATGTCGGCGCGGCCGAGATCGTCGCCGCGGCCGGCTTCCCGCTCGGGCCGCCCGGCCCGGCGCACGCCGCCGCGCCGGCTGAGCATCAGCGGGAAGATGAAGTCGTTGGAAATCATGATCGACAGCGCGACCGATTCCACGATCACCATGGCGGTGGCCGCCGAGAGCGCGCCGGCGAAGGCCACCAGCGCCACCGCGTCCGCCCCCGCCGCCATCGGCAGTGCCAGCACGAAGGTATCGGCATCTACGCCCGAGCCGAAGCGGATGAGGCCCGCGGCCGCCACCGGCGCCACGAACAGGTTGATGGCGATGAGATAGGCGGGAAACAGCCACGAGGCACGCTTCAGCTCGGCCGGGTCGGTGTTTTCCGTCACCGCCACATGGAACTGGCGCGGCAGCAGCAGCGCGGCAA
>DAIPYB010000037.1:0-12134 GCA_036782955.1 Pseudoxanthobacter sp.
GTGCCGCAGGTACCGGTGGGGCTGCCTTCCACGCTGCTGGAGCGCCGGCCGGATATTGCCGCCGCCGAGCGCACCATGGCGGAACAAAACGCCCAGATCGGCGTCGCGGTCGCTGCCTATTATCCTGATATCAGCCTGACCGGTCTCGCGGGCTACAGTTCCGGCGGGGTCAACAGCCTGCTGACTGCGTCCAATCAGGTCTGGACCCTGGCCGCCAGCGGCAGCGAGATCCTGTTCGACGGCGGCAACCGCAAGGCAACGGTGGAGGCGGCGCGGGCCGGTTACGAGGCCAGTGTCGCCACTTACCGTGAAACCGTTCTCAGTGCCTTCCGCGATGTTGAGGATGCACTGGCCCAGCGGCGCATTCTGGCACGCCAGATCAAGGTGCAACAGCAGGCCGTCGCCTCGGCGCGGCAGGCCGTCACCATCAGCCTGAATGAATATTCGGCCGGCACGCAGGCTTACACCACCGTCGCAACCGCCCAGACGGCAGCACTCTCCAACGAGCGCACACTGCTCAGCGCCGAAGTCAGCCGTCAGGTCGCGACGGTTTCCCTGATCCGCGCCCTCGGCGGCGGCTGGAGCACCGCCGACATGCCGACCGCGCGCGAGATCGCCGGCAAGGACGACAAGACGGCCAGCACGGAAGCGGCCCCGGCAAAAGCCGGGGCAGGGGCTGCGCCCCCGCCCCGCAGCTGAATTGTTTACGACGCCGCGGAGGCCTGCGTATCGGAAGCCGACGCGGCCGGGGCATCTCCCGGCTTCCCCTCACGCACGCGGAAACACAACGCGTAGAGCGCCGGCACGAAGAACAGCGTCAGCAACGTCGCCACCGCGAGGCCACCCATGATGGCTACGGCCATCGGCCCCCAGAAGATATTCCGCGACAGCGGAATCATCGCCAGAATGGCCGCCGCCGCCGTAAGCACCACGGGCCGCGCACGGCGCACGGTGGAGCCGACCACCGCATCGAAAGCCGCCGCGCCGGCCGCCAGATCCTGCCGGATCTGGTCCACGAGGATCAGCGTATTGCGCATAATCATGCCGGCGAGAGACAGCACCCCGAGCAAAGTAACGAAACCGAACGGCCGGTCGAACAGGATCAGCCCGTAAACGGCGCCGATGATGCCGAGCGGAGCCGTGGCGATGACAAGAAACAGGCTGCCGAAGCTCTGCACCTGAATCATGATGAACACCAGCATCGCCGCCGCCATGAAGGGAAATACTTTTGTGAGCGCCGTGTTGGCCTTGGCACTTTCCTCAATGGAACCGCCCATTTCAATGCGGTAGCCGATCGGCAGTGCGTCGATCACCGGCTTCAGGTTCGGCATGATCGCGGCCGAAACATCCGGTGGCTGGACACCGGAGGCGACGTCCGCCCGCACGGTGATGACCATGTCGCGGTTCTGCCGCCACAGGATCGGCTCCTCGAAGCCGTATTCGGCCCGCGCCACCTGCGCCAGCGGCACCGCCACGCCGTCCCGGCTGGTGATCGTCAGATCGCGCAGTCGGTCCAGATCGAGCCGCTCCTCGGGCAGGGCACGTGCCACCACGTCGACACGCTCGATGCCGTCGCGCACCTGCGTGACCGTGTAACCGGACAAAAGCGTCTGCAGCGTGGAACTGATATCGGCCGGCGTCAGGCCCAGCGCCCGCACGCGGTCCTGATCGAGGCCGATGCGGATCGATTTCGCCTGCTCGTTCCAGTCGAGGTTGACGTCGCGCGTATCGGGATTCTTCTCCACGATGCGGCGCACTTCATAAGCGATGTGGCGCACGGCCATCGGATCCGGCCCGATGACGCGGAACTGCACCGGATAGCCGACCGGCGGGCCGAACACGAGTTCGCTGATGCGAACCGTCGCGCCCGCCACGGCACCTTCGGCCACCTTGGCGCGCAGCCGTGCGATGGCCTTGTCGCGGGTCAGGTATTCGCTCGTATAGGCAATGATGACGCCGTAGCTTTCCTTCGGCAGTTCAGGGTTGAAGCCCAGCATCCACCGCGGAGCACCCGAGCCGATATAGGCCGTCCATGTGCGGATATCCGGATCGGCCGCGACGAGGGCTTCCATTTCCGCCACGGCGCGATCCGTGGTGCCAAAGGCCGAGCCCGCGGGGCTCGTGACCTCGATCACCAGTTCCGGCCGGGTGGAGGTCGGAAAGAACTGTTGCTGCACGAAGCGGATGGAATAGATCGCCGAAGCGAACAGCAGGATCGTGGCGATAACCACGATCACCCGATGGCGCACGCACCAGACGACCACTGCCCGGAAGGCCCGGTAAATCCGGGTTTCATAAATGGCATTCGGATCTTCGGAATGGATCTTGAAGTTCGGTAGCAGCTTCACACCCAGATAGGGCGTGAACACCACAGCCACGACCCACGAGACGAGAAGTGCGATGGAAACCACCCAGAAGATGCCGCCGGCATATTCGGAGGTGGATGAGCGCGACAGCCCCACCGGCATGAAGCCGGCGGCGGTCACCAGCGTGCCCGTCAGCATCGGAAAAGCGGTAGAGGTCCAGGCGAAACTGGCCGCGGAGATGCGGTCCAGCCCCTGCTCCATCTTCACCACCATCATTTCCACCGCGATGATGGCATCGTCGACCAGCAGGCCGAGGGCGATGATGAGCGCGCCCAGCGTGACGCGCTGCAGCGACAGGCCCATGATGTCCATCACCATCATGGTGATTGCCAGCACGAGCGGCACGGCGCAGGCCACCACGATGCCCGTGCGCCAGCCAAGCGACAGGAACGACACGCCCAGCACGATGACCAGTGCCTCGATGAAGACGCGAACGAACTCGTCCACCGAGTCCTTCACGATCTGCGGCTGGTCGGCGATCTGCGCCAGTTGCAGTCCCACCGGCAGGTCGGCGCGGATGGCGGCGATGGTCTGGTGCAGGTTCTCGCCCAGATCCAGCACATTCGCGCCCTTCACCATGACGACGCCGATACCGAGCGCCGGAACGCCCTGCTGGCGCACCACGAAGGACGGCGGATCGACCGGCCCGCGCCGGATAGTGGCGATGTCGCCCAGACGGAACTGGCGGCCATTGCCGGCTGCAATCGGCACGTCGGCGACGGAGGCGGCACCATCGAGCGCACCGTCGACGCGCAGATAAATCTGGTCGGCCTCGCTTTCGAACCGGCCGGCGGGCGTGACCGCATTCTGCCGGGAAATGGAGGTGAAGATCGCTTCCGGGGTGATGCCGAGCGTGGCGAGCTTGGCGTGGCTGAACTCCACATAGATGCGCTCGGCCTGCTCGCCGAAAAACAGCACCTTGGCCACGTCCGGCACCCGCAGCAGGCGCTGCCGGATGACCTCCGCCTCGTCCTTCAGCGTGCGCGCGGTGACGCCGGGATCGCCCGTGAGCATGTAGAGCGTGGACGAGACATCGGCGAAATCATCGTTGAAGAACGGGCCGATGACGCCGGACGGCAGGCTGGCGCGCACATCGCTGACGCGGTTGCGCACCCGCAGGAACAGCGACGGCACATCCTGCGGCGGCGTATCTTCCTTGAACTGCACCTGCATGTAGGTGCTGCCGGGGCGCGAATAGGTTCGCACCTTGTCGAAATGGGGAATCTCCTGCAGCACCTTTTCGATAGGGTCGGCCACCTGACGCTGCATTTCCTCCGTCGTGGCGCCGGGCCATTGCGCGGAAACGATCATCACCTTCACAGTGAAATCGGGTTCCTCCGCCCGGCCCAGATTGAAATAGGACAGGACGCCACCCAGCGACAACAGGATCATCAGGAACAGCACAAGCGCCTGATGGGTGACCGCCCAGTGCGACAGATTGAAACGCTGCATCATGAGCGCACCGCCCGGCCGGCGGCACCGGCCGGCGCTTCCGGCAAGGCAAGACCGCTTTGCCGGCGCGGCTCCTCGCGCTCGTCGGGGCGCACGCGCTCTCCCGGCTGCAGCCGGCGCACCCCCATGGAAACCACCAGTGCGCCTGCAGGAACGCCGGTCACGATGGCGTCACCCGTCTCGTAGCGCACAATGCCGACCGGCTGGAAACGCAGGATGCCGCGATTATCCTGTTTCTCATCCGGCTCCACGACGAACACGCCCGGCCCGTCGCCGGCATTGAACACGGCCGCCAGCGGCAGGCGGGTAACGGTCTGCCCGGTTCCCTTGGTCAGCATGACGGTCGCCGTCATGCCAAGGCGCACAGCGTCATCGGCTTCCGGCAGGGAAAAGCGCACCGCATAAGTGCGGGTGACAGGATCGGCCTGCGGCGCGATCTCGCGCACCGTGGCGCGATAGGTGCGGTCGCCTTCCGCCCACAGCGAGACCGAGGCCACGGAATCCTTCAGGTCGCCGAGGCGGCTCTCCGGAATGCCGACCAGAACCTCCTTCTGTGCCTGATTGTCCTCGCCGCCGATGCGCGCGACGCGAACGATCTCCTGCCCCGGCTGCACCACCTGCCCCGCCTCGGCGGAAACGCTGGTCACCACACCATCGACATTGGAGGTCAGAACCGCATAGCCGAGCTGATTGCGGGCCAGTTCCAGCGCCCGTTCGTCGCGCTCCACCCGCGCCTTCGCCTCGTCGAGCGCAACCGTGCGAACATCGAAGGCCGCCTGACTGGCATGCCCGCCTTTCAGCAGCGAGCGGATGCGCTGCTCCTCGACGCTTGCCTGCGCCAGCGCCGAACGGGCTGCCGAAAGCTCCGCCTCCGCACTCTCGACATTGAGGCTGAGATCCGTCGGGTCAAGCCGCGCCAGCACTGTGCCGGCGTGTACCGTGTCACCGACATCGACCAGCCGCTCGGCAATGCGACCGCCAACGCGGAAAGCCTGCGCCACCTCGGTACGGGGCCGCACCACGCCGGTATAATTGCGGGCGGAAGCATCCGCCACATGGGCTGCGCGGACCACGCGCACCACCGGATCCGGCGGCGCCTCGGCGGCCTCGCGCTGGCAGCCGGCCGCGCTCAGAGACAGAACAACGATGGCGCTGAGAAGAAGCGCACGGCGAACCATGGACAGCGAGCCTCGCAAAACTGGCGCTGGTCCCGAGCGGGACACTGCTCAACGCCATGCCGATATCGAGTGATGATATTCAAAAATCGTCAGCCGTAAAGGCCACACATCGATAACCGCAACTGCGGCCGGCTTTTCACATGACGGCGCGCCCGCAGCGCCACAGTCTTGCAGGTCGAAACAGCCGCCCCGGACCGCCACATCAACATATCAGAATACTTGATGGGTTATTATTCCTAATAACTCACGCAGAAATATCCGGGAAGGGCGTCAAATCAAGGGAATTATCAATATCATTAATGATTGCTTGCAACGACGCGTCGCGGCAGGTCGCTTCATCCGCGAGAGGCACGACCGGCCGCCGGCGGAGGCGCAGCGATGGCGCGGCGCAGAAAGCGCAGAACCCGCCGCAGATCGCCTTCCAGATCCTCGTCGGCACATTGCGCGATCAGGACGGGATGAATGAACGGCACGAACACGGTCTTGATTGCCTGCGCCGTTTCCGAAGGATCGAGCGCCGCAATCTCGCCGCTGGCGATCCCTTCCCGCACGATGCCTTCCAGAATCGCCTCATAGCGCTCCATGAAACGCCGTATCGAGGGCCAGTTCTCGTCGAAGGCGGCTGTCACCATGTCGTGCAGGCGCTGCTGATGGATGCAGTTGTTACGGCAAAAGCGGTGCGTTTCCAGCCCGATTGCCTCAATGCGATCCAGTGCGGGCATTGGCCGGTGCGCCTGCTTCCACGCCAGTTCCTCGATCTCCGCCATCATCCGCATCAGGATGGCGTCATTGATGGCAGCCTTGGAGGGAAAGAAGCGATAGACGTTCGCCGGGCTCATCTCCAGCGCCTGCGCGATATCCGCAACCGTGGTCTTGGCATAGCCGACGCGGCGAAAACTCTCCTCCGCAACGGCAATGATGCGGGCGCGTGTCTCCTCCGGTGTGGCTGCTGCGCGCGGGGGCCTGCTCATGCCTCTGTTCCAAGATGAATGCAACCGCCGGAATCATTCCGGCACCCGCTTCATATTAATTGATGAATTTCGAAATTCATCAATTATCTTGCAGGCCATGATCCCGCAGGAAGAGCGCGAAGGCCGCTTCATCGGGATAGGAATCCTGTGCGCCGGGCCGCGTCACCGTCAGCGCGGCATAGGCCGCCGCACGCTTCAACGCGGCTTCGGCATCGAGCCCGCCGGCGTGATAACGGGCAAAGGCACCGATGAACGCATCCCCGGCGCCGGTGGTATCCACCGGCCGCACCGGAACGGCGGGAACCGCCAGCACATCCTGCGCCCGCACCATCAGCGCCCCCTCCCCGCCCCGCGTGACGATGACCGCACCGATGCCGCGCGCCGTAAGTACGCGCGCGGCCGCAATGCAGCCGGCCTGCGTATCGGTTGCCATGCCGGTCATGAGCGCCAGTTCAGTCTCGTTGGGGACCAGAAAGCTCACGCCCGCCAGACGCGCCGGATCGAGCCCTGCGAGCGCCGGCGCAGGGTTCAGCAACACTTCGGTGCCAGCCCGGCGCGCGACTTCCAGCGTGTGGAAAACGGTTTCCGGTGGAATTTCCAGTTGCAACAGCACGAGGCGCGCCGATGCAATCTCGCTGGCGGCAGCATCGACGTCAGCCAGAGAAATAGCCCCGTTCGCCCCCCGCACGATGATGATGCGGTTCTCGCCGTCGGGCTCCAGAAAAATAGTCGCCACGCCGGTCGGCTGCCCGGGCGAGGTGAGTACGCGGGTGCAGTCCACCCCCGCTTTTTCCAGCGACGCCCGGGCCGGCCCGCCGAAATCGTCATCGCCCACGCGCGAAACCAGCGCCACATCGGCACCGAGCCGCGCTGCGGCCACCGCCTGATTGGCGCCCTTGCCACCGCGGCCGATGGCGAAAGCGGTTCCGGTCAGGGTCTCTCCAGCCTCCGGCATGCGCTGCGCGCTCGTGACCAGATCGACATTCGTGCTGCCGACCACGACAATGCGACTGCCGCCCATGACCGATACCCTTTCCAGCAAATTCCGCCCCACGCAACCGCTCGCCCATATGGCGCGCGGGCGGGTTTCAGCCGCCTTCCCCGCCCGGCCGAAAATCGGCGGCGCGGATGCCATGGCGCTTCAGCTTGTCGTAAAAGGTCTTGCGCGGAATTGACAGGGCCTCCACCACCAGACGCACGTCGCCCTGATGGCGCTCCAGCGCCTCACGGATCAGCGTGGCCTCAAAGGCATCCACCTGCCCGGCCAGCGTCGTGCCGGACGGGACGACGGCGGCCTCGCTCCCTTGCTCACCAAGCCCCAGGGCAACCCGCTCGGCGAAATGGGCCAGTTCGCGCACGTTGCCCGGCCAGTCGTGGTCGGCCAGATGGCGGCGCACCGCAGCACCGGGCAAGGGCGCATCGATTCCAAACCGCCGCGCGGCACGCGACAGGAAAAACGCGAACAGCACCGGAATGTCCGCCCGCCTCTCCCGCAGGGGCGGAATGCGCACCGTCACCACATTGAGGCGATAGAACAGATCCTCGCGGAAGTCGCCGCGCTCGGCCGGGTTGGCAAGGTCTGCCTTCGTGGCCGCGACGACGCGGATGTCGACCGGTCTTTCCTCGTTGGTGCCAAGCGGCGTTACGGCACGGGTTTCCAGCAGGCGCAGCAGGCGCACCTGCAGCGCCGGGGCCATGCTCTCGATCTCGTCCAGCAGCAGTGTGCCGCCGGCCGAATGCTCGATGCGGCCGATCCTGCGGCGCTGGGCCCCGGTGAAGGCGCCGGCCTCATGGCCGAATAGCTCGCTTTCCACCACCGTCTCCGGCAGGGCGCCGCAGTTCAGCGCCACGAAGGGGCCGGTGGCCCGCCGGCTCCAGCGATGCAGGGCTGTCGCCACCGCTTCCTTGCCGGCGCCGGTCTCGCCCACCACCAGCACATCCACATCCGCCCGCGCCACATGGGCAAGCGTGCGCTTGAGCTGGACCATGGCGGGCGTTTCGCCGATCAGCACGGCGTCACCCTCGCTGTCGGCGACCGCGCGCAGGCGCCGGTTCTCCAGCACGAGGTGGCGCTTTTCCAGAGCCCGGCGCACGGCTGCGATCAGCCGGTCGCTCGCATAGGGCTTGGTCAGGAAATCATAGGCCCCTTCGCGCATCACCTCCACGGCCGTGGCGACATCGCCATGGCCGGTGATGAAGATGACGGGCAGATCCGGGTCGAGCGCCCTGAGCCGGGCATGAAACACCTGCCCGTTCATCTGCGGCATCCGCAGATCCGTGACCACGACGCCGGGAAAATCCGGCCCCAGCGCCGCCAGAGCCTCCGGCCCGCCGGAAAAGGCGAGCGGGCGGAATCCCGCCAGCGCCAGACTTTCGGCATTGGCGGCGCGCAGGTCGGCGTCGTCGTCCACGAACGCCACCCGATCCACGACAGGCATTTCCGGCAGCGCCACCATTCTCAGCTTCCCGTTGCCTCCTGCCGCCCGCTGCCCCGCGGCAGAATGATCGTCATCACCGCCCCGCCGGCCGCGCTGTTTTCCGCGCAAAGCCGGCCGCCGAGTTCGGCCACGATATCGTGCGCAATGACCAGCCCGAGGCCCAGTCCCTTCGGCTTCGTTGTGGAGAACGGCGTAAAGATCGCCTCAAGAATTGCCGGCGGCAGCCCGGGGCCGTTATCCGCGATCGTCAGCGTCACCTGCGCGGCCGTATCCGCAACGGCAATGGTTATGGCGCCGTCGCCCTGCCCGGCCATGGCATCGAGGGCATTCTGCATCAGATTAACGATCACCTGCTCGAGACGCAGCTGATCGGCCATGACCGTCACGCCCGGCGCGACCGCCGGCATGTTCACAGTCACGCGCTGGTCGCGCAGTCGGTGACCCAGCAGCAGCAGCGCACCCTCCAGCACCTTGGCGAGCGCCACCGGCACGACACGGGCCGGCGCCTTGCGGCCGAAGGTGCGCAGGGCGCCGGTTATGGCACCAATGCGCTCCGTCAGGCTGGCAACCGACGTCATATTGCGGCGCGCACCGTCGAGATCGCCGCGATCCAGATTGCCGAGCGCATTGTCGGCGAACGTGCGGATGGCGGCGAGCGGCTGGTTGATCTCGTGGGCAACGCCCGCTGAGACCTGCCCCAGCGTGGCCAGACGGTTGGCCTGCTGCAGATCATCCTGAAGCTGCTGGCGCGCGGCGGCGGCACGGCGGCGGGCATCCATTTCCGCCAGCAGGCGCTCGTTGGTCTCGCTGAGCGCCCGGGTGCGCTCGGCCACCCGGGCCTCCAGCTCAGCCCGTGTGGCAGCCTCGCTGGCTGCCCGGCGCCGCCCGCGCTGAATGCGCTGCAACACGAACCCGCCGATCCCCAGCAAGGCCACCAGCACAGTGAAGCCGCTGGCCAGCCCTGCCAGCCGGGCTAGGGTGTAGGCCTCCGATGTCGCCGGAAAGAACAGCAGGCGCCAGTCGGTGGTGCCGACCGGCTCGGATATCTCCATCACCCGTTCCGCCTTCGAAGCGCCCGGCAGCGTCAACATCACCTCCGGCGGCTGGCTGTCGGCCAGCGGAAGCGGCAGCAGATCGACATTGCCGAACTGCCGGCTGGCGACGATCGCTTTCTTCTCCTCCTGCGAAAGCGGCTGGCGGGTGTGGAAGCGCCATTCGGGAACCGACGTGATCAGAACGATGCCCCGCTTGTCCGTGACAAGAACCGGTGCCGAAAGCGCCCGCCACGCCGCCTCAAGCCCTGTAAATGAGACCTTGACGACGATCACCCCCAGTGTGCGACCGGCACTTTCGACCCGGCGGCCAAAATAGAGCCCCGGCAGGCGGCTGACCGAACCCAGCGCGAAATGTTCCACCGCGCCCTGCTCCACAGCCCGGCGGAAATATGGCCGGAAAGCATAATTAGCGCCGATGAAGCTGTCCGGCTCCGTCCAGTTCGAGGCGGCGATGGCTGTTCCCTTATCGTCAAGCAGATAGATCACCATCGCCGGCGTCGCGCGGGCCAGCCGCAGCAGCCGGCGATCCAGCGCCTCCAGCCGCGCCGGCAGCGGCGCGCGCAGCGCGGCCAGCACATCCGGATCCTGCGCCAGAACCAGCGGCAGGGCGCGCTGCTTCTCCAGTTCCGCCCGCAACACGCTGGCGCTCAGCGTGGCGGTTTCGCGCCCCTGCGCAAACACTGCATCAAGCTGCTGGGTCTCCACCAGCACCATCGTGCCGCGGCCAATGAGCACCGCCAGAACCAGTGAGACGATCACCAGTCCCCACAGCCGGCTCCTGTAGCCGCCGGCCTCCGGCTGGCGATCCGCCCCGCCCCCCGCGTTTGACTGATCCATTGCCTGTTCCGCCCAGAAACCCGTGCGCCTTATCACACAAAATCAGATTTAGCGTGCGGAAAACCGCACATATTGAATATAGACTTTTGTCGGATATCAACAAAAAACCACACAATTTCAAGCGCCTGCCATATCGCCGGAAGCTGGCACAGGCCTTGCTCTTGGAGCCGCGGATGTCGGCTCCAGTCAAGCGGACCGACTGTCACGGCATTTGCCGAACCAAAAGCAGACGTCTCGTTCTTCAATCACGCAGGGTCCGCTCAGGCTTCCGACGGGAAGATGACGCGCAAAAGACCCAGCCCCGGGCAGGAAAGATCGGATCATGATCGCACCGCTCCCCACAGCGGCCGCAGCGCCTCACCACGCGCCGCGCAAGTGGTATCATCATCTCTATGTTCAGGTCATTGTGGCCATTGGCTGCGGCATCGCCATCGGGCATTTCTATCCCGATATCGGCGCCAGCCTGAAGCCGCTGGGCGATGCCTTCATCAAGCTGGTGAAGATGATCATCGCCCCGGTGATCTTCCTCACCGTCTCGACCGGCATCGCCGGCATGAGCAACCTGCAGAAGGTCGGGCGCGTTGCCGGTAAGGCGATGGTCTATTTCATCACCTTTTCCACACTCGCCCTGATCGTTGGCCTTATCGTGGCCAATGTGGTGCGCCCGGGTGCCGGCCTCAACATCGATCCCGCCTCGCTGGATGCCGCCGCGGTCACGAGCTACGCCGCCAAGGCGCATGAAGCCTCGGTCGTGGCCTTCCTGACCAACATCATCCCGCCGACACTGGTCGCTGCCTTCTCCGACGGCGATATCCTCCAGGTGCTGTTCTGCTCTGTCCTGTTCGGTATTGCGCTGGCGATGGTCGGCGAACGTGGCAAGCCGGTGCTGGATTTCCTGCAGGCCCTGACCGCGCCGATCTTCAAGCTGGTCGCAATTCTCATGAAGGCCGCGCCTCTCGGGGCCTTTGGCGCCATGGCCTTCACTATCGGCAAGTTCGGCATCGCCTCGGTCTCCAATCTGGCGATGCTGGTGCTGACCTTCTACCTCACCGCCTTCATCTTCGTGTTCGGCGTGCTGGGCATCGTCGCGCGCTTCAACGGCTTCTCCATCTTCGGATTGGTGCGCTATCTGAAGGAAGAACTGCTGCTCGTTCTGGGCACATCCTCGTCGGAAGCCGCCCTGCCCGGCCTGATCGACAAGATGGAGCGCGCGGGCTGCTCGAAGGCTGTTGTCGGCCTGGTCGTTCCGACAGGCTACTCATTCAATCTCGACGGCACCAACATCTACATGACGCTGGCCGCGCTGTTCATCGCGCAAGCGACCAACACGCCGCTGACGCTGGGCGACGAAATCCTGCTGCTGGCCGTCGCCATGCTGTCGTCGAAAGGCGCCGCAGGCATCACCGGCGCAGGCTTCATCACCCTCGCTGCCACGCTTTCCGTCGTGCCGGCCGTCCCGGTCGCGGGCATGGCCCTCATCCTCGGCGTGGATCGCTTCATGTCGGAATGCCGGGCCCTGACGAACTTCATCGGCAATGCGGTGGCAACTATCGTGGTGGCCCGCTGGGAAGGCGAGATCAACGAAGACAACCTCCGCTCCGCCCTCGCCGGCCATCCGACGGGAAAAGGCGAGATCGACGAACCGATCCTCGGCGACTGACCGCTTGTAAATGTCTGCAGGACACAACCGGGCGCATGGCAACGGACTTCCGCCGCCATGCGCCCGGCGCGCAAAGGCAGCCACAACTAATGTCGAAATATGGGTAACTTTCGCCCATGTTCCGACATTATATTACTAAATTTTTTAAGTATTTTAATGAAAAATAAAATATATATT
>DAIPYB010000038.1:0-12082 GCA_036782955.1 Pseudoxanthobacter sp.
CCCGCCACGCATCCCAGACCGGTCCCGGCAACGCCCATGTCGCGGCGGGGGCCGGCGTGGTGGCCGTGGCGGCCGGGCGCTTGCCCGCCGCCTGCGGCAGCAGCGATTCCGGAACCTGCGCAAAAGCCGCGTCGGCCAGCAGCCCGGCAATGATCGCCGCGGAAAGAAGGCGCACCCCTGCCGCCTTTAAACCGGACACAGCACTCACCACAGATCCCCCTTCCGTGTCTTGTGGATCATGATCCAGGTCGTAACGCCCAGCGCCGCGCTCGCCAGAATCAGCGCGACTGCATAACCCACGATATGCAGCGAAAACCAGTTCGCCGCGATGAGGCGCCAGTTCATGAGCGAGAACGGCACCGTTTCCATCACCCGCTCGCGCACGGCCGGCGAGGTGCGGACCGCGCCGCTGTTTTCCTGATACGCGGAAATCTGGCCCGCAAGGAGACGCCACGTCTGCGGCGCCGTTATGCCTTCCGCGCCGTTGGCGAGGTCGGCGTTGGAAGGCGCCGTCAGCACGGTCCACGTCGTCAGCCCGCTGCGGTCGGCGAAATTCTGCGCCAGAATTGCGGTGAACGTATCGGGGATCGGATTCTGCGTGCGGCTCGAAAAGCTGGCGCCGAGAATGCTGGCATTGATGCCGATACCCTCGTTCAGCCAGCTCAGGGCCGAGGAGAACCACGACCCGATGCTCTGGAAACCTGACGAGCCGGATTGCCAGCGTTCGTAGATCGCCGCCGTGTCGTCGCCGGAATCGGGGCTGACGGCGGCCGGCATCGTCTGCTGGGTGCTGGCCTGCTGCTGGCTTCTCTGGTCGCGTGCGCTTTGCACCTTGTTGAGCAGCGCATCGAACCCCTGCGGTGGCGATGCCGGCAGCAGGCCATCGCCGCCCGCCGGCCCGCTGCCGTTGGTTCCATCCCCGGAGGGCGCCGAGCGATCGCCGAGATTGACCGCAAGGTCCCCGAGGCCAACGCGCGACAGCACCGTCGGGTCGATATCCTGCGCGGCGGAAACCACCAGCGCCGGGCGCTGTTCGATCTGCGTCGCGGCCGTTGCCAGCAGCACCGACAGCGGTGCGCCGCGCGAGACGGCCATCTGCGAAACCAGCGTTGCCGCCGGCCCGGCCGCCGGTATGCCGCCCGGCACATAGACCGCCAGCGGCAGATCGGCCGACCGGCCGTAGGGGAACCCATCGGCGGAGAAGGCGGCGAGATCCGGCAGCACGCCGAGGCGGGCGAAACGCGGAATAATGAGCCGCGACGAACTGAACAGCACGAACCGCTTGTTGGCGGCCATGGTGGTGCCCGGCAGGCAGACGCGGTCGGATTCGGTGTTGAGGTTCGCCTCCAGCCGCATGGTGTTCACGCCGGCGCGGAAATTCGCCATAGGCACCGTAATCAGGCGCTGCTGGAGAAAATCGCCATCCGTGCTGGTGAGGTTGAACGTCATCGCGATCTGGTCGTTGATGTAGAACGAGATCGTGCTGCCGGCCAGAACCTCCGGACTATAGGCGGCATCGAGCCGGATCTGCACGTTGCCATAGCCCTGCGCGTAGAAATCCGGCGGGAGGCGGAACTCGAACGATGTCTTGAAGCGGCGGCCGGAGAATTCCTCCGTCGGCGCGCCGAGATCGCGGAAGGTGTAGCTTTCGCCGCCGTAATAGATCGGCACGTCCGGGGAGCGCCACGGTGCGCGCCCGTCGGCAATGCGCTGGGTGATGTCGCGCTGCACCAGCGCAGCCAGCCGGTCGATGGCGGAATCGACATCCGGCCCATTCCGGCCGGAAAGCACCATCACCGGAAGCGACGAGGCGGGATCGGTCATCAGCGCCATGATCGGACCGTTGGCGCTTTCCGCCCCGCCGATGGGCGTGACCGGCGTCACATCCGGCCCCGGCCCCACCACCAGTGCCATGGTGCCGGGTGCCGGCTTGACGGACGACAGGGAATCGACAACCGAAATCACCGGATGAGCGAAGCGGCCGGCCAGCGCCACGGCTTGCGCGGCCTTGATGAGGCGGCCGGTGGAAACCGGATCGCTCTTGCCAGTGCGCACCGCCATGATGCGCGTCGCGCCGACGCTGTCGGAACCGACCGCCGGCAGGTCGGCGATCCGCGACAGCCGGGGCGCGCCGCCGGAAAACGTCAGGCCCGTCATCTCAGGCACGAGTTGCGCCCACAACTCGAAAGTGCCGGACACCGAGCAATCCACGCGGTGACGCATCAGCGTGCTGACACGGATCTGGTTGAGACCGGGCCGCAGCAGGCCGCGCGGCAGCGGAAGCTGGAAATAGGACGGCTCGTCCACCGCCTCGACCGGCACTTCCAGCGTGCGCTTGCCGTTGATCCAGATGACGAGACGCGACACCTCCGGCATCACCACCACGGAGTTGATGAAGCCGACGGAGATGCGCGCGTTCTGCGCAGCCTCGGCCTGTGTCAGGTAAATCGGCAGCGAGATGGAATCCGCCTCGCCCGTCAGCCGCACGTCCGGACGCGGCAGGAGGTAGCGGTTGATATATTGGGCGGCGGACGGCGACACCGCCTGCGCCTGCGGCTGGCCCGGCCCGGTGGGAAGGTCGAAGGGAATGGGTGCCGCTCCCTTGCCGCTCGCGGCGGGAGTGCCGATGGGCGGCGGAAGCTCGTCGCCCGCCCCGCTTCCCGCCGGCGCCGGCAGCCCGCTGCCCTGCCCCGTCGCCGCGGCAGGTGCGCCGGCCGAACCGCCCGCCGGCGGCACGAAATCGCCATCACGGCTTGGCACGAAATCCTGGCCGTTCTGCGCTCCGCCACCCGTCGCCTGAACCGGCGGCACGAGGTCGTCGCCCGGACCGCCGGAAGGCGTCTGCGATGTTGCGGCGCCCGGCTGCGCATTGCCGCTGGTATCGGGCTGCATCGAGAACGGCGCGGCAACGCTGGCATCGCCGGCAGGCGCGGCAGCGGCGGGCTGCGGCTGCGCTCCGGCTGCAGGTTGCGAGGCGGCCTGCGCCAGTTGAACGCGGTCGGCGGCCTGCACCGCCGAGGCCGGAACCAGAGCCAGAACAAGGCCGGCAACGCCAGCCCGGATGAAAGACAACACCGGGTTCGCGCCTTTCATGTCACGCCTTGCCCGTCGCGCGCCGACGCAGCGTGATCAGATAGCTGAGGCCGCGCACCGAGTGGAATGCGGCCAGATAGAGATAGAACAACGTGCCGTGCAGCACGCCGATGCGCTTGCGCCGCCCGTTCTGGAACGACGACCACTGGCTCGAATCCGCATAGACGAGATCGGCCATGAGCTTGAAGTGCTGCGGATCGCTGCGGGTCGGCTGGCAGCCGAAATACAAGCCCTTGCCGTCGCGCATCACATTGCGCACCACCAGCGGCAGGCCCTCGTTGGGAATATCGGCCAGCGGGGTGAAATAGAACGCGATTTCCTCGCCCTTGCCCGGCTCGCGGTCGAGCGCCTCTAGGGCGCGCACCTTGAGGCCGCCCATCGAGCCGTCTTCCACCATGGCCGGCACGCGCTGGCCGAACACCTCCAGCTCGCCCGCGCGCTGCAGGCGCACCCGCGGCGCGCGGCGCAGATTGCGCCGCTCGCAGACGACGCCGATAGCGGCGGCCGCCATGAGCAGGTTGAAGATGTTCCAACCGCCCACCACCGTGGTGATATCCGCCAGATAGGGTTGCGACCAGAGTCGCCAGAATGTCATGCCCACGCCGACGAGGATAAGCAGGAACACCACGAAATAAGGCGCAGCCAGCTCGGAAACCTTGTTCTCATCCAGCGTATCGCCCTTCGACGTCACCTTGAAGGTCGGCTTTCGCGGACTGAGAACAACGGCCACGATGGCCCGAAACAAATAGATCGACTGGATATATTCGTAGAGTTCCGAGATCCATGGCCATCTGTACTGACCAAACAGATAGTTCTGGATCATCAGGTTCACGATCATATACGTGAACGTGTAAGCAACGAATTCACCACCCGAGGACGAGAAGATCTGCAGGCCGAAAAACAGGTAGAGCAGCGGCGAGATGATGAAGATGAGACGGCCGATGGGGAACAGCCAGAACATCGGATTGGTGAAATAGCACAGGCGCTGCGCCAGCCGCAGCCCCGGCCGGCCGACCGGGTTCTTCAGCATCAGGATCTGCAGCATGCCCTGCGCCCAGCGCGAGCGCTGGCCGATGAAGTTGGCAAAGGTCTCCGGCTGCAGGCCGGCGATCATCGGCTTTTCCAGATAAACGCTGTGCCAGCCGGTGGCGTGCAGTTCCAGCGCGGTCTCGCAGTCCTCGGTAATCGACACGCCGGAGAAGCCGTTGGTCTGCTTCAGCGCCTCGCGCCGCAGAACGGCCGCCGATCCGCAGAAGAACGACGCGTCCCAGCGGTCCAGCCCGCGCTGCACCATGCCGTAGAACTGTTCGTTCTCCGATGGCATCTTTTCAAACGTGTTGAGATTGTGCTCAAGCGGGTCCGGGTTGATGAAGAAGTGCGGCGTCTGGACCAGGAACAGCTTTGGATCCTGCACGAAGAAACCGACCGTGGATGTCAGGAAGTCGCGCGTCGGGCAGTGGTCGGCATCGAACACGACAATGAGGTCGCCCTTCGTCTTGGGCAGCGCCGCGTTCATGTTGCCCGCCTTGGCGTGCTCGTTCTTGGCGCGCGTCAGATATTTGGCACCCAGCTCGGTACACATGCGCTGCAGGTCGGCGCGGCGCTGGCGGGCGCTGGCCGCGGCGACGGGATCGGAGGCGTTGCACTTCTGGTCCGAACCGCCATCGTCGAGCAGGTAGACGTTGAGCTTGTCCTTCGGATAGTCCAGCGCCACCGAGGCCGCGACCGTGGTTGCCAGCAGAAGCTCATCCTCGTTGTAGGTCGGGATGTAGACGTCCACCGAAGGCACCTTGTCGGGCGACGGAAACGGCGCCGGCTTGCGCTTGGTGGGATCGGCCACGGTGAAGAGGCTGAGCGCCAGCATCATCACGCTGTACATCTCGAAGATGTAGAGGATCACGCCGGGAATGAAATTTTCCGGCTGGTTGATGGGCGGAATGGTGCTGGTGGTGCGCCAGTAGACATAGCGCATGATGATGGTGGTGCCGAGGGCAAGGAAGACCTGCCGCTTCACGCCCTCCGACGGGAACCACTTGATGATCGTCAGCACCAGCACGACGATCACGCCGACGATCATGTGCGCCTGAAGGCTGATCGGCTGCGTGATCAGAATCATCACCACGACAGCCGTCAGAATCCAGAACAGCGTGGCGATGGTCTTCGTCATGGCTGCTCAGTTCCCCAACACCCGGTACCGCCCCGCGCCGGCGAGGGGATCGGAAATGACTTGCCGGCCACCCCGGCTGATGCGGCCGCCCGCCCCCGAAGGGCCGCCACGACGAATGCCGCGCCGCCGAGGGACGGCGCCGCAACAACTCTCCTGTCACGAGAGCCCCTTGCGCGGCACTGTCCGTCGTTGTGCAGCAAATCCAGTGTGCACACCACCATTGTTCCAAGGCAGCGTCAACGTGCGCGACGCAAACAGGATTGAAGCGGCGTTACCGCGCCGGCGCGCCGTTATTGCTGCGGCGCGATGGCACTCGGCAACTGCAGAGGCGCACCGGAATCGGCGCCGGCCGGTGCCGCCGGCGCGCTGCCGCCTACCACCCGCACGCCACTGCTACCCGTGGAGGGAACTGCGGCCCCCTGAGGCGCGGCCGGTGCCGAGGGCGCCTGTGTCGACTGCACCGTGCCGCCCGTCGGTGCCGTCACGCCGAAGCCATAGGCCCCGGGCGTTGCGCTGACCCGGGCCGAAGGCGCGGTGGGCGAGGCATCCGGCAGGGCCGGCGGCGACTGGATCGTCTGGGTCAGGTCGCCGGCGCCGCTGCCGGATGGCGAGGCGGCCGGGTTGCCGCCAGCCTGCGTGCCGGGCGCGCCGACGATGGTGGCGCCCGGCGGCGGCACGGTGATGACCGGCCCGGTGGCGGCGGGCACCAGTGTCTGGGTCACCACGGGCTGAACCGCGACAGGCTGCGTGGCCACGACGGCGGAGCGCCGCACCCCGCTGCGTCGCGCCGGGGCCATGGTCTGCTGCGGCAGAACCCGCTTCAGCCGCGTATCGAGCGGACCGTCGGTGTAATAGGGATTGACGCCCTGCGGCACCGGCAGCATCGGCGCGCCGTTCTGGCCGAGATCGGGATTGACCGGCCGCGGCGTACCGAGCGGGTTCCAGTTCAGGGCCGTGAAATAGGCGGAAAGCGTATAGCCGTACATGAAGGCGAGCAGGCTGTCCTCGCTTGCCCCGACACGGCACAGCCGCACCCGCACCTGCACCGAACCGGTGCCGCCCTTCGACTCGCCGAACTGGTTGCGGTGCGCCTCAATGGTCTGCCAGCCGAACAGGCACGCGGTGTTGCCGCGTCGGCCGAAGGCATAGGCGAACGGACCATAGAAATTCTGCACGTAGGTGCTGGAAACATACATGCCGACATCCGGCAGCACCTTGCGCATCTCGCGCTGCATGTCGCCCAGCGACGGGCGGCGGAAGCTCAGCATCTGGTCGCCCGGCTGGCGGCCGACCGGCCCGAACATGCGCACGTTGATATAGTTCTCGCCCTCCAGCGGGTCCTCGCTGGACAGTACGATCTGCTGTTCGATGCCGTTGTTGTAGCGCGTCTCGATAACGCCGACGATGGCCGCGCCCCCCGGCGGCGGCACGATGACCGCCTCCGTCGGCGCCACCTGACGGGCCATGGTGGCGGTAAGCGGCTCCTCGCCACGATAGCCCGAGGCACACGCGGATACGATGAGCGCGAGGGAAAGCACAAGCGCGCGGCGCATCGGAGCCCCTGAACGAAGTGGACGCGGACCGGACTGGCCCGAAAACATTCCGGGCCGGTTCCACATGGTTAATAAAGCCATGAACAAGGTTAACAAATGACTGACGGCACCGCCGCCGGTGCAGCCGCTCCCCCGGAAACGGCCACGGGCGAACCCGGCCAGAACAAAACTTCCCCGCCGCCGCTCCCCTCAAGAGGCGGCAAAGCCGGGTCTAACCTTTCCTGCATCGACTTCAAAGCGGCAGAGCGCCGCGCCGGGCGCCTTCAGAACGAAGGCGGCTCCGTTTTTGCCTTCACCCCTGCTGCCGCATCCGCTGCCGGCGCGGGTGTCGGCGCGGAGACCGCCGGCTTCTGTCCGGCAACGGCGGCGACCTCGCCGGCCGTCGTCGGCGCGCCTTCTTCCGCCTCAAGCGGAATGACGTCCACCGCCACGCCCAGCCGCTGGCCGCCGGAGGTGACGATCACCCCCTCCACCGGCGCGACATCGGCATAGTCGCGGCCGATGGCGAGCACGAGGTGATCGCGCCCGGCAACGCAGGCATTGGTGGGGTCGAGTTCCACCCACCCCGCCTCCGGCCCGCACCACACCGACACCCATGCGTGCATGGCGTCGGCGCCCTGCAGCCGGGGCTGCCCCGGCGGGGGAATGGTGCGCAGATAGCCACTGACATAAGCCGCAGGAACACCCAGCCCGCGCAGGCCGGAGATCATCACATGGGCGAAGTCCTGACAGACGCCGTGGCGGGCGCGGAACGAGGTCAGCGGCGGCGTGTCGGTGTCGGTCGCGCCCGGCACATAGGCGAAATCCTCGTTGATGCGGTCGTTGAGTTCCAGCGCCGCCTCCAGAACCGGCCGGTCCGGCCGCAGGCTCTCGGCGGCATAGGAGCGGATTTCCGGCTCGAGCGGCACGCGGCGGCTGGCGAACAGGAAATGTGCCGGCGAGCGCGGGCCGAAATCGCCGCTGGCGAAGGCTGCCGCGCGCACCGTCTCCAGATCGGGCGTGGAAGCCGGCTCGGGCAGCGCCACGTCCTCCACGTCGAGCCGGGCCACCATGGTGACCATCAGTTCTTCGTGCGCGGCATCGATGGCCAGCGAGGTCATGCCGTTGCCGAAGAAATCGGTGATGTCCTCCCGCTCGGTCGGCGCGGGGTTGATGACGAGCGCGCGGGATATGACCTTCAGGCCCGGCCTGTCGCACGGCAGCAGCCGCAGGACGTGGCGGGCGTAGGGCGTGGGCATGCCGTAGGCATAATGGGTGACATGGCGGATATCGTAGATCATCCCAGCCCCTCCCAGCTCACGCCCGGCAGGCTGCGGTGGGTGAAATAGCGCTGCGCGATCTCGTTGGAGAGCGTCATCAGCTGGTTCTCCACGCCGGCCACGTCATCCAGGGTAAGGGTCGCGGCGTCCGCGGTCAGCAGCTCGGTCTGCAGGCGCCGGGCAACGCGCACCGGCGGGCTGACGAGGCCATCGTCATCAAGCCCCGGCAGCAGTGCCAGATGATCGACGATCTCGTTGACCTGATAGGCGAGCGAGCGCGGGTTGCCGGGATCGAGCGCCACCAGATCGATCACCTGTGGGCGCGCCACCGCAACGATATAGCGGGTGCGGTAGGTGATCTGGCTGTCGGCCAGTTCAAGCAGAATGTCCAGCCAGCGGGCGGAAGCCTCCGGCACGCCGAAATGGCGCACCACCATCGCCGTGCCGATGCCGCGCTCGATGCGCCGGCCCAGTTCCATGAAGCGCCAGCCCATGGAGCGGTTCATGTTTTCCTGCGCGAGGCCGGAGAACGCCGCGATCATGGTCAGCGCGGCATTGGCACGTTCGAAGGCATCGCCCTCCACGCGGATCGGCTGCTTGCTGTCGAACAGCGCCTCGGTCTCGATCAGCACGCGCCAGGCATCCGGCGAAAGCCGGTCGCGGATCACGGACGCCGTCCGCTTGGCGTTGACCACCAGCGCCGGCACTGCACCCGGAAGCTGGCGGTTGGAAAGTGCGGCCTCGGCGGCGGCCATCGGGTTGGTGAAGGCGAGGCCGACGGGAATGGCCCCCTCCGCTTCCAGCAACGCGACGATGCGGTGGCCGACGCGATCTGCGGCCGAGCCGGTGTCGCCGAGACGGCCGGTCATGGCGCGCACCAGACGCAAGGTCGCCTCGGCGCGCTCCAGATAGCGGCCGAGCCAGAACATATTGTCGGCCGCCCGGCTCGGCAGCGCGCCGGCATTGCGGCGCACCGGCATGCGGTCGGCCGGCGGCAGCAATGTCGTCGTCGGAACCGGCGCCCCGGCCAGCACCCACACATCCGCCGACGATCCGCCCGCCTGCATGGTGACGGCACGGGCGTCCTTGTCGGTGGAAAGGCGGCAGAAGCCGCCCGGCATCACCTGCCAGCCGTCCGGCGTCGCGGCCACGAAGACGCGCAGGATGAAGGGTCTCGGCTCAAGCCGACCCTTGTTCCACACCGGCATGGTTGAAAGCTTGACGACCTCCTGCCCTACCACGTCGATGCCGCGGCGATCGATGAGTTCGTGCAGTTCCGCCCGGCCGGCGTCATCGAGGCTCGCGCCAAGAACGGCGCCCATTTCCTCGCGCCCCGGCAGGCGCGGCGAGAAGGCGCCGGCCAGCACCAGCCGGTCCAGATTGTCGCGCACCACCTCGCGTTCCGCCGGCTGCCCGCACCACCATGTCGCGATGTTCGGCAACTCCAGCCGTTCGCCCAGCAGCGCCCCGCCCAGCGCCGGCAGAAAGCTCATCAGCGCCCGCGATTCCACGAGGCCCGAGCCGAGCGAGTTGGCCATTACCAGCCCGCCCTGCCGCAGCGCGTCCACGAGGCCGGGCACGCCGATCTGCGAGCGGGCATTCAGTTCGAGCGGGTCGGCGAAATCGCCATCGAGGCGGCGCAGCACCGCATCCGCCCGGCGCAGCCCGGCAACGGTGCGGATATAGAGAATGCCGTCGCGCACCGTCAGGTCGCCGCCTTCCACCATCAGGAAGCCGAGATAGCGGGCGAGATAGGCGTGCTCGAAATAGGTTTCGTTGAGCGGGCCGGGTGTGAGCAGGCACAGGCGCGGATCCTCGCGCTGCACCAGATCGGCCAGACCAGCGCGGAACGACTGGAAGAACGGCGCCAGCCGCTCTACTTGCAGCGAGCGATAGATGTCCGGCAGCGCGCGCGACAGCGCCAGACGGTTCTCGATGGCATAGCCGGTGCCGGAGGGCGCCTGCGTACGATCGCCCAGTACCCACCATTTGCCGTCCGGCCCGCGTCCGAGATCGGCCGCATAGAGCCGCAGATGCCGGTCGCCGACCGGCTTCAGCCCCACCAGCGGCCGCAGGAAATCCGGCGAGCCGGCGATGGCGGCGGCCGGCAGCACGCCGTCGGAGACCAGCCGGCCGGGGCCGTAGGCATCCGCCAGCACGCCTTCCAGCAGGCGGGCGCGCTGCACCAGCCCCTGTGACAGCGACTTCCACTCATCGACGGAAAGGATGAGCGGAATGTGCGACAGCGGCCACGGCCGCTCGCCGCCATCCGCCTGATCGTAGACCCGATAGAACACGCCCGAATCGCGCAGCGAACGGTCCGCCACCTCGAAACGGCGGGAGATCTCCGCCGGGCCCAGTTCCTCCAGATGGGCGATGAAGGCCGCCCAGTGCGGACGGGGACGGCCGTTGCCGTCCACCATCTCGTCGAAAACGCCGGGCAGGACGGCATAGTCCGCCACCAGGCCGGACCCTTTGGCCCGTCCCTTGCGCGTTGCCGCTCCCTGCCCGGTCGTTGCCGCCATTGCCTCAGACCATCCGCGGACGCCGCAGGTCGAGCGTCGCCGGGAACTCGCCCGTGACCTCCTCCGGCGGCGGAATCACCATGCCCCCAGTGTAGCCGTGATGCTGGAAGCGCGCGAGACGGCGCGCCTCGGCCTCGTAGCTGTTGACCGGGAACGTCTCATAATTGCGGCCGCCCGGATGGGCCGAATAATAAACGCAGCCGCCGAGGGAGTGGTTGTTCCAGCCGTCGATGATATCGAAGGTGAGCGGCACGTTGACCGGCAGCGTGGGATGCAGGCCGGACGGCGGATGCCACGCCTTGAAGCGCACGCCGCCGACATATTCGCCGTTGCGGCCGGTGGACTGCAGCGGCACGCGCCGCCCGTTGCAGGCGATGACATGACGCTGCGGATTGAAGTTTTCCACCTTCACCTGCAGGCGCTCCACCGACGAGTCGACATAGCGCACGGTGCCGCCAACCGCGCCTTCCTCGCCCAGCACGTGCCAGGGCTCCAGCGCCTGCCGCAGTTCCAGGCTCACGCCGCCGTGCTCCACCGCCCCGAAGAACGGGAAGCGGAACTCGCGCTGCGCCTCGAACCACAGCGGGTCGACATCATAGCCGCCGCGGCGCAGGTCGCCGAGAATTTCAAGGAAGTCGGCCCACACATAATGCGGCAGCATGAAGCGGTCATGCAGCGCCGTACCCCAGCGCGCGAGCGCGCCGCTCTGCGGGTTCTTCCAGAAATAGGCCACCAGCGCGCGGATCAGGAGCTGCTGGGCAAGGCTCATGCGCGGGTCGGGCGGCATCTCGAACGAACGAAACTCCACCAGACCGAGACGGCCGGTCGGCCCGTCGGGCGAGAACAGCTTGTCGATGCAGATTTCGGCGCGATGGGTGTTGCCGGTCACGTCGGTCAGGATGTTGCGGAACAGGCGGTCCACCAGCCAGGGGAACGGCACCGGCCCCTGCCCCGGCGCCGGCACGCCGGCCATCGCGATCTCCAACTCATAGAGCACGTCGTTGCGCGCCTCGTCGATGCGCGGCGCCTGCGAGGTCGGGCCGATGAAAAGGCCGGAGAACAGGAACGACAGGGCCGGATGGCGCTGCCAGTAGAGCACCACGCTCTTCAGCAGATCCGGCCGGCGCAGGAAGGGGCTGTCCGGCGGGCTGGCGCCGCCGATCACCACATGGTTGCCGCCGCCGGTACCGGTGTGGCGACCGTCGGTGAGGAACTTCTCGGTGCCGAGGCGGGTCTGCCGCGCATCCTCATAAAGCGTGGTGGTGATGTTCACCGCCTCGCGCCACGACGAGGCCGGATGCACGTTGACCTCGATGATGCCTGGATCCGGCGCAACGCGGATGACGTTGAGGCGGGCATCGGGCGGCGGCGGATAGCCTTCGATATGCAGCGTCAGACCGTGCTCGGCCGCAGTCGCCTCGATGGCGCCGAGCAGGTCGAGATAGTCCTCCAGCGTGCCGACCGGCGGCATGAACACGCACAGCT
>DAIPYB010000039.1:0-11826 GCA_036782955.1 Pseudoxanthobacter sp.
CGTTTCCCCGGTCTGCTTCTTCTTCGTCACCTCGGTGAAGAACGGCCTCGGCTACGACGACAGCCTGGACGTGTTCGGCGTGCACGGCATCGGCGGCATCATCGGTGCCATCGGCACCGGCATCCTCGTTTCGCCGGCTCTCGGCGGCACGGGCGTGGCCGACTATGCGATGGGCCATCAGGTGTTCGTGCAGATCAAGGCCGTGGTGGTGACCCTGCTGTGGACCGGTATCGGCTCGTTCATCATCTTCAAGGTGATCGACCTGATCGTCGGCCTGCGCGTACCGGTGGAAGCCGAGCGCGAGGGTCTCGACATCACCTCCCATGGCGAGTCTGCCTATCACTACTGATCCGGCCCGCAACGCCCGCCCGGCACGCCGGGCGGGTCCGCGTCCGAGGATCCACGCTTAATCTTGCCGGCCCGCGGAGATTTCCGCGGGCCGGTTTCTTTTTATGGACCTTCGGCGGTCTTGCCGCGACCGTGCGGCTCGGGCACAAAGAAGATGTCGCCGGCAGCCCCGCCTTTCAGGATCCCGCCGTTCATGCTCGTCTTCCTGCGCGATCGTGTGTTTGGCCGTCATCCCGGCCTTACCGTTCTTGCCGTGGTGGGTCTGCTTTTCCTGCTCTATCAGGCCGTTACGGCTTACGTTGCCTACACGTGGGATGCCTATGTGCTGTCCAACGTGGTGGCCGTCGCCCCGGAGGTCGAGGGGCGCGTGGAGAGCATCGTCGTTACCCGCAATCAGCCGGTGAAGGCGGGCGACCTCCTGGCCATCATCGATCCGCGGCCGTTCAAGATCGCGGTCGACAAGGCGACCGCCGCGGTTGCGCTGGCCCGGGCCAACGTGCTGGATGCCGGCGACGAGGTGCGGGTCGCACAGGACAATCTCGCCAGCGCCAAGGCAAAGCAGGCCGATACCAGCCTCCACCAGCAGCGCATCGCCGCCATTGTCGGCAGCGGCTCGGTCTCGCAGCAGGACCTCGACAACGCCGACCGTGACCTCGATGTCGCCAATGCCGCCGTGGCCTCCGCGGTGGCGGCTGTCTCCGCCGCTCAGCGCACTGTCGTGGTGCAGCAGGCCGCCGTGCAGGTGGCCGAGGCCGAACTTGCCTTCGCGCAGTGGAACCTGTCGCAGACGCGTCTGACCGCGCCGGTGGACGGCATGGTGTCGCCTTTCCTGATCCGCGCCGGCGATTACATGCGGGTCGGCGATCCGCTGATGGCGATCGTCACCAACACCGGCTGGCGCGTGGTGGCGAACATGAAGGAACAATATGTCGCCACGCTCTCGCCGGGGCAGACGGTTTATGTGCGGCTCGCCTCCGATCCGTGGGCAATCCACAGTGGCCGTGTCCGCTCCATTGCCCGCGGCGTGGCTCGGCCGGAAACGCAGTTCGGCGTGCTGCCATCGGTATCGGTCGATCCCGACTGGGTGCGCCTGCAACGCCGGTTCCCGGTCGAAATCGATCTGGGCGATCTGCCGCAGCGGCGCCGGCTGTTCAACGGCGCGGATGCCAGCGTCCTGATGTTCATCGATCCGGGCCAGATCCGCGCCGGTGATGCCGCGCTGCCTGCCCCGGCCGGGGCAGGACCGAAGCCGTGATGCCGCCGGCCGCCGCGGCTGCTTCCGCGACGCCGCCCGCGCTGCCGCTGCGGGCAACGCCGGGCTATCAGGCCCTCGTGGCGGCGACCGGTGTCTGGGCTGCGGTCATGATGTCTCTGGTGCTGCATCTGGCCGATCCATGGTGGGCGGGCATATCGGCATGGGTCATCGCGCAGGCCGGTAACGATCGTCACGCGCTGCTGGCCAAGGCCGGCATGCGGTTTCTCGGCACTATCTGCGGCTGTCTGGTGGGTTACTGGCTGGGCGCCATGCTGATCGGGCCGGGTCTTATTCCGGTGGCGCTGGCGCTGTCGGCGCTGGGTTGGATCGGTGCGTGGGGACGTTTTACCAGCACCTATGCCTATGCCTGGCTCGTCTTCAGCATGACCGCCACCATGGCGATTCTGGCGGCGCTGACGGATCCGGCCACGCTTGCGCCCTTCGTGCTCAACCGCTGGTTTGAGATCACCTGCGGCATCGCCACCTACAGCGTGGTTGCCATCATTCTCAACCCGGCACCGCAATATGGCGGGCCGCTGCATCCGCCGACCAGCCCCTTGCCGGCCGCTTCCGCCGGGGCTGCGCCAGATTCCGGCCGCCTTGCCGTCGAGCACACCGCCCTGATCGCCGCTTTCATTCCCGTGCTGCTTCTGGGGCTTTGGCTCATTCTGGACCTGCCGAGCCTCGTGCAGGTGTTCGTCAGCACGCTGGTGCTGGTGGACCGCGATCTGGGGCAGATGCGGGTGCGCTCCCGCCAGCGACTGCTGGGGTGCATGATGGGCGGTTCCGCCGGCATCTTCATCGCGATGATGATCCCCGACTCGCTGTTCCTCTGGTCGCTGTTCCTGTTCACCGGTCTCTACCTGATGGCCTTCGTGCATCAGGGCAATCCGAAGACCGCCTATTATGGCACGCAGGGCGGGCTGGCCTTTCTGATGGGGCTGGTGACCGGCAGCGGCCCGCCGGCGACCATCATGCCGGTGGTGGAGCGCGTGGTCGGCGTCACCATTGGCGTGGCGGTGGTCGTTCTGGTGGCGACGCTGATCCGCCCGCACATGGCGCGCCGGCTGCGGCAGGCCGGCGGCTGAAGCGCAAGGCGGGCGCGATTGCCGGACCATGGCTTTTTCTTCGCCGGCATTTTGCTCTAAGGTGCGCCGCGAACCTTCAGGGAGCCCCCGCCGATGAGCGAAGCCGCGCCAGACGCCCCCAGCGTGAAACCTGCCGAAGTGGCGCATTTTTCGGCCATCGCCGATGAGTGGTGGGACACCGCCGGCAAGTTCGCGCCGCTCCACCGCTTCAATCCGGTGCGCATCGGCTATGTGAAGGACACGATCTGCCGGCATTTCGGGCGCGATGCGCGCGACACCGCAGCGCTCGGCGGCCTGTCACTGGTGGATATCGGTTGCGGTGGCGGGCTTCTGTCGGAGCCGCTGGCCCGTCTGGGCGCATCGGTGACGGGTGTCGATCCTTCCGCCACCAACATCGCGGTGGCTGGGCTTCATGCCGAGCGCGCCGGCGTCGCCGTTGATTATCGTGCAACCACGGCCGAGGCGCTGGCGGCATCGGGGGCGACCTTCGATGTGGTTCTGGCCATGGAAGTGATCGAGCATGTCAACGATGTGCCGGCCTTTCTGGCGACCTGTGCCTCAATGGTGCGGCCGGGCGGGCTGATGTTTGCCGCCACCCTCAACCGCACGGCCAAGGCGTTCGCGCTGGCGATCGTCGGGGCGGAATATGTGCTGGGCTGGCTGCCGCGCGGCACCCACACATGGAGCCAGTTCGTGAAGCCGGCGGAGCTTGAGGCGGCGATTACAGCGGCGGGCCTCTCCATCGCCGGACGGACGGGCGTGACCTACGATCCGCTGACCGGCGCGTGGAACCTGCATCCGCGCGATCTGGATGTGAACTACATGCTCTTCGCCACACGCCCGCAGGTGCTGGCTGGCTGAGGCGGCCAGCCGGACACGGGCGTCGTCAGCGCATTTCGCTCAGCAGCAGCCGCAGGTGTTCCAGCGCTTCGGCATGAAGGCGCCGCTGGTGGGCAAGGGCGGCGGCCGCCGTGCGGTCGCGGGCCTCCATGGTTATGGGCATGGTGGCGAGAAAGCGCTCGGCCTCCTCGTCGAAACGCCGCTCGGGGTAAATCGCGCCGGGTGCCTCGCTGTGATCGCAGCCGATACACCCCCGGTCGATAGCCATGATGGCCGCCCCGCGCGACAACGCCTCCAGCAGCACCAGCGGCTGGGCTTCGTTCTCGTAGGTGGACGGCAGCACGAACACGTCGATGGCGTCATAGAAGGCATGCTTGGCGGCGCCCTTCAGGGGGCCGGTCCAGCGGAAGCTGCCGGGAAACTCCAGCGCAGCGGCATCCAGCGCGCGCCGCGTCGCCGCATCGCCCACCGGCCCGGCGACGCGGGCGACCACCTCAACGCCGCGCAGGCGCAGCCGGCGGAACAGCTCGATAAAGCGCACCGTTCCCTTGGCGACGCACAGATTGGCGAGGTGGCCGATCACCGGCGGCCCGGCGGGCCGCGTCGCGGCCTCGGCGGCGGGAACCATGAAGGCGTTGGGCAGCAGCACGGCGGCCGCCTTGCGCCAGCGCCAAAGCCAGCCATAGCGTTCGGCCAGTTCCGCCCCCATGCCGGTGCACAGCACGATATGGCGGGTGCGGCGCGGCGAAAAGGCGATCAGCGCCGCCATCAGCGGCTGCCAGCGGCTGATATAAGAAAAGTTGTGATGGTGCAGCCATACGCGATAGCCGAACAGGTTTGCCGCGAAGGCCACGAGCACATTGAGGCCCGTGGCGAGATCGATATCGCACGGCATGTAAAGCGTATGCGCGCCGCGCCGGCGCATCACGCCGAGGCGCCAGCAGGCCCGCAGGGTGCGGCCGAGCCGCTGCAGCCGGGCGGGCCGGTCGCCGGCCGTTTCCGGTCTCCCGATATTGATGGCTTCCGCCAGAAGACCGGCCTCCGCCAGCACGGAGACCATGACTTCGCTGACACGGGCGGTCCCATCCAGAGGCGGCGGCAACCGGGCCACCGCGATCACCGGAGCGCACTTCGCCGCCGCTTCAGTCATTGCCGCTCCTGCTACGCACGGCACCCGCGCGACGCGGTGGCCTTATGATGGCACGGGCGTGCCCCGGCGCCTGCCGGACCCGCCCGTGGCCTTTCATAGCACAGGCACGCCGCCGGCGTGCTTGGCCTTTTCCTCCGGCTCGACATGGATCGCCACACGGGCGCCGTCGATGTCCCTTTCGAGCGCATCCTCGATACGGTCGCAGATGACGTGCGCGGCGGAAACCGTCATAGAGCCGGGCACCACCAGATGGAAATCGATGAATGTCACGCGGCCTGCGTGACGCGAGCGGACATCGTGCGCCTCTATGGCGCCGGTGGCATTGACCGAAATGATCTCGCGGATGTGGGACATTGTCTCCGGCGAGGCGGCTTCGTCCATCAGGCCGGCGATGGATTCACGCATCAGCTTCCAGCCGGCCCACAGGATGTTGATGGCGACCAGCGCGGCAATGGCCGGATCGAGCCAGTGGACGCCGGTAATGGCCACCAGCGAAACGCCGATCACGACGCCGACGGACGACAGCACATCCGTCAGCAGGTGGCGGCCATCGGCGACGAGGGCGGGCGAGCGCCAGCGTCGGCCGAAGCGCAGCAGCGCCCAGCACCACGCCCCGTTGATGACGCTCGCCAGCACATTGACCGCAAGGCCCTGCGCCGGCGCATCCAGCGGGTGCGGGTTGATGAAGCCATAATAGCTTTCGCGCAGGATCATCATCGCGGCCACCACGATCAGTACGCCGACGACCACCGACGACAGGTACTCCACCTTGGTGTGGCCATATGGGTGGTTCGAATCGGGCGGCAGGGCGCTGAGGCGCACCGCGAGGAATGCCGTGACGGCGGTCGCCACGTTGACGATGCTCTCCAGCGCGTCGGAATAGAGCGCGACGGAGCCCGTCAGCACGAAGGCAAGATATTTCAGCCCCAGAACCGTGATGCCGACGGCAATGGAGGACAGGGCCAGAGACTGGGTACGATCCAAGGCAGGCTGATCCTGCGGGCGCGTGTCTAACCGGGCGAAGGGAGCGCGCCCGGCCCGCCGGGTGCTTTCGCCACGGTCTTGCCGGGCCGATGTCGATCGGCCGATCGCGCCACGCACCATGTGCGAGCCTGTTGACGCGATCCCATCGGCCAGTCCGCCAGTGCCGGCAGGGTCCGGCCAGAGGCGGGACCGCCGAAAAGCGGACCAGGGGGCCGATGGTGGCTACTCCCCGATAACTGCGCAAGTAGAGCTTTGGTGGCAGCGAGTCAACTGCTTCTGCCCGGCATCATGCAATGCTCACCCTGCCTGTTCGCACGGAGCAGACTATCATATGAAATGCAAACAATTTGCATTCTCTTGAGAAGGTATCGATCCCGCATTGTCTCGCCGGTGGCGCGCGTTCGGTGGGATATAAATACTTCCAAGGCAGCCAATAAAAAGCCGGATCGAAGCCGGCGCACAATAATAACGCAAGACTTGGGCAGGAACCTCTTGCCCGTTTCCCTCGCGGGCCGGGCAAGAGGGTGTCGCGTGGCTGGGGTGGCCCCAGCGGAAATTCAGTCTGCCGCGGTGCCGCCGACGGGCAGGAAGCGGCCCGTGTCCGGGTCCAGTGCCATCAGGGCGCCGGAACTGATATCGAACCACGCGCCGTGCAGCTGCAGCCGGCCGGCGGCTTCCCGTTCGGCGATCCACGGGAAGGTGCGCAGGTTAGCGATGGACTGGGCCACATTGGCGCGCTCCAGCGCGGTCAGCGGGTCCAGCGCGGGATCGGGATTGTCGCAGGCAAGCCGCAGGCGGGCGGGTTCGATCAGGGTGATCCAGCGGCCGATGAAGTCGCCGGGCGGCGGCGGGTTGGCGCCCGAGGCCATGAAGGCCTTCACGCCGCCGCAGCGGCCGTGGCCGAGCACCACCAGATGCGGCACCTCCAGCGCGGTGACGGCAAACTCCAGCGCGGCGGACGTGCCGTGGTGCAGGCTGTCGGGTGCGTAAGGCGGCACGAGGTTGGCGACGTTGCGGTGCACGAAAAGTTCGCCGGGGCCGACATCGAAGATCGTCTCGGGCGCGCAGCGGGAGTCGCAGCAGCTGACGACCATGATCTCGGGCGTCTGGCCGACTTCGGCCAGGTGTTCGTATCGTGCACGCTCGACGGCCAGACGGCCCGTCTTAAAGGAGGCATAACCTTCGACCAGACGGGCGGGCAGATTATACATAGGACATTTATCTCCTGATGAAACGGAAGCGGCCGCTCCTTTTACGGAGGGCTGCCGGGCCGACACTCCTGTCCGGGCACGAGGCGGCATTCTCTACGACAAAAGACGAAAGAGATGCAGCATCGCGACCGCGAAATAGGTATGGTAAGAGCCATAAAACAAGACGACGTCGGACAACCGGCGTTCATAAGACCGGGGGAGGAACACTGTCGTGAACGCGCTGCTTATGGTTAGCCGCGCGATCGACGCCGTCAATACGGTGATAGGTCGCGTTGTTGCATGGCTGATTCTCGTTGCCGTCATCGTAAGTACGGCCAATGCCATCATCCGCAAGGCATTTAATGTATCGTCCAATGCGTGGCTCGAGCTGCAATGGTACCTGTTCGGTGCCGTTTTCATGCTCTGCGCGGCCTACACGCTGCTGCGAAACGAGCATATCCGCATCGATATCGTTGTCTCGAACTTTTCCAAACGGACGCGTGACTGGATCGATGTCTTCGGACATGTCTTCTTTTTGCTGCCGTTCTGCGCGTTGATGATTATCGATACAATCCCGTTCGTCGCCAGTTCTTACCGGCTTCAGGAGGCTTCGCAGAACGCGGGCGGCCTCATCCTGTGGCCGGCCAAGGCGCTGGTGCTGGCGGGGTTCATCCTGCTGTTCCTGCAGGGCATCTCCGAGCTGATCAAACGGCTCGCGGTCATCATGGACCTCATCCCGGAGCCCTACCAGCACAAGGAAGGTCCGCACTGAGCCCGGTCGCGGCGCTTCGTGCTTCCTGCCTTATGTCCCTGTCTCCCTCTCGAACGCCCGGGTGGTTTCCATGACCGCGTTTCTGATCGAGAACATGGCTCCGATCATGTTCGTGAGCCTCGTCTTTTTCCTTCTGCTTGGTTATCCGGTGGCCTTTGCTCTGGCGGCCAACGGTCTCATGTTCGCCGTGCTCGGCATGGAGCTTGGCCTGTTCCAGGAAAACTTCCTGCAGGCCATGCCGGAGCGCGTCTTCGGCGTGATGAACAACGACACGCTGCTCGCCATTCCGTTCTTCACCTTCATGGGGTTGATTCTGGAGCGATCGGGCATGGCGGAAGACCTGCTCGATACGATCGGCCAGCTTTTCGGGCCGATCCGCGGCGGTCTGGCCTATGCGGTCATCTTCGTCGGTGCGCTGCTGGCGGCCACCACCGGCGTCGTGGCGGCCTCTGTCATCTCGATGGGCCTGATCTCGCTGCCGATCATGCTGCGCTACGGCTATGACCGGCGCGTCGCCAGCGGCGTCATCGCGGCTTCCGGCACGCTGGCTCAGATCATTCCGCCCAGCCTCGTGCTGATCGTCATGGCCGACCAGCTCGGCCGCTCGGTGGGCGACATGTATGCCGGTGCTTTCCTGCCGGGCATCATCCTCGCCGGCCTTTATGCAGGCTATGTCTTCCTGCTCTCGATCTTCTTCCCCAAGGCGGTGCCGGCGCTGCCGAAGGAGGCCCGTTCCCTGACCGGCTTCCGACTGGTCGCACGCTCTTTGGTGGTGCTGGTGCCGCCGCTGTTCCTCATCTTTCTCGTGCTCGGCACCATCTTCCTCGGCATCGCCACGCCGACCGAGGGTGGTGCCATGGGTGCGGCGGGGGCAATCCTGCTGGCGCTGGCAAAGAGGCGCCTCAACTGGGCGCTGATGAAGCAGGCCGTCGATTCCACCGCGAAGCTGTCGTCCTTCGTGCTGTTCATCCTGATCGGCGCCCGTGTGTTCTCGCTCACCTTCTATGGCGTGGATGGACACAAGTGGGTGGAGCACCTGCTGGTGTCGCTGCCGGGCGGGGCGGTCGGGTTCCTGATCGCCGTCAACCTGCTGGTATTCTTCCTCGCCTTCTTCCTCGATTTCTTCGAACTGGCCTTCATCATCATTCCGCTGCTGGGGCCGGCGGCGAGCGCGCTTGGCATCGACCTCATCTGGTTCGGCGTCATGCTGGCGGTGAACATGCAGACATCGTTCATGCATCCGCCATTCGGCTTCTCGCTGTTCTTCCTGCGCTCGGTGGCACCCACCAAGGCCTATAAGGACCGCGTGACCGGCCGGATGACCGAACCGGTGACGACCGGGCAGATTTACTGGGGTTCCGTGCCGTTCGTCGGCATCCAGATCATCATGGTTGCTCTGGTCATCATGTTCCCGTGGATCGTGACGCACTATCAGAGCGCCCACCCGCAGGTCGATCCCGATACCATCGAGATCGCTCCGCCGCCGACCGTCGATTTCGGTGCGCCGGCGGGCGGTGCCGGCGGCTTCGATACCGGGGCTCCGCCGTCCTTCGACACCGGTGCGCCGGCGCCGCCGCCCGCATTCGATGCCGGCGCGCCGCCCAAGCCGTGATGTGCGGCTGAACGGCCCGCCGGACGATCCGTTCTTGACAGCGGGAGGGCATCTGCCCTCCCGTCTTGCTTTAGCGGGCGGTTTGCGGCCGGCCGGCGGGGCGTGCCGGGAGCGGGGGTGGCGATGGGGCGAGCAAAACGGAAGCAGAGGGTCCCGGGCGTCGGCCTGACGACCGCCGGTACGATACTCGCGGGGCTGATGACACTGGCTGTACCCGCTCAGGCATTGCCGCTGCCGCTCTCTGTGGCCGGCCTCCGGGGGGCAGCCGGGACGCCGCCGCTTCAGCGGGCACAATCGGGCTATACGCCGCCGCCGGCCATCTACACGCCCTATGTGCCGCCGCAGGCCGGCATCGGCCTTCCGGCTGCGCCGGGCTACGGCGCGCGCAATCCGCCGTCCGGCAGTGGCGCACCGCAGCCGCCGCAGCCGGGAACGCCGGGGTGGGCGATTCCGGCGCCGAGCGGGTCCGTGACCGTTGTGCTGCCGCAGCAGCGTCCGCCGTGCGTGGTGACGCCTGTGGTGCCGAACGGCTGCCCCGGTTCGCCGCCACCGCCCATCCACAAGCCCGACGCTGCCCCGAAGGCCACCGGGCCCTGACGGCCGGCAGGTTTCCAGACAGGTGCGCCGCCGGCCTTCGCGGCGGATATTCGGGGCCGAGCACTTCATTCACCAGCAAAAGAAAAAGCCCCGCCGGAGAGGGCGGGGCTTCTGGTTCCTGCGGTGTTCGCGGCGCGGATCAGACGCGGCGCTCGACCATCATCTTCTTGATCTCGGCAATGGCCTTGGCCGGGTTCAGCCCCTTCGGGCAGGCCTTCGAGCAGTTCATGATGGTGTGGCAACGATAGAGCCGGAAGGGATCTTCCAGATTGTCGAGACGGTGGCCGGTGGCCTCGTCACGGCTGTCGATCAGCCAGCGATAGGCCTGCAGCAGGATCGAGGGCCCAAGGTAGCGTTCGCCGTTCCACCAGTAGCTCGGGCAGGAGGTGGAGCAGCAGGCGCACAGGATGCACTCATAGAGCCCGTCGAGCTTGGTGCGATCGTCGTGGCTCTGCAGCCATTCCTTCTCCGGCGTGGCGGACACCGTCTGCAGCCACGGCTCGATGGAGCGGTGCTGGGCGTAGAACAGCGTCATGTCCGGCACCAGGTCCTTCACCACCGGCATGTGCGGCAGCGGATAGACCTTCACGGTGCCCTGAATGTCGTGCATGCCCTTGGTGCAGGCCAGCGTGTTCGTGCCGTCGATGTTCATCGCGCACGAACCGCAGATCGCCTCGCGGCAGGAGCGGCGCAGGGTCAGGGTCGAATCGACCTTGTTCTTGATCCACAGCAGGGCATCGAGAACCATCGGGCCGCAGTCGTCAGCGTCGACATAGAAGGTGTCGACCTGCGGGTTCTTGCCGTCATCCGGGCTCCAGCGATAGATCCGGAACTCCTTCAGGTTGGTCGCGCCAGCCGGCTTCGGCCACACCTTACCCTCGGAGATCGTCGAATTCTTGGGAAGCGTGAGCTGGACCATGGTCTCGTCCCCGAAAGGCCCGCGTCGCGGGTCGCTTGTTCTTCAGCCCGCAACGCCGGCGGGCGGCTTATGTACATGCCTGCCTGCGACACCTTTGTCTGCGGCAGTGCGTCTCGGTTGCGGCCCGCGGCGTCTTGAGGCGCGGGCCTGCACAGGATCTCTTTTGCCCGGCTGCGGGCTTCGCTGGGCTGCATGAGCGCAGCGAAGCCGGCGGAGCAGAACTTGCGGACTGCGGCGGTTGACCGCCGCAATCCGGTCGTCCGGATCAGTACACGCGCTTCTGCGGCGCGATGTACTCGATGTCGTTGGACATCGTGTAGGAATGCACCGGCCGGTAGTCGAGCTGCACGGTCTTGGCGTCGTTGTCGGCCCAAGCCAGCGTGTGCTTCATCCAGTCGGTGTCGTTGCGGTCCGGATAATCCTCGCGGGCATGGGCGCCACGGCTCTCGGTGCGGTTCAGCGCCGAATCCATGGTCACGACGGCCTGCAGGATCAGGTTCTCGTACTCGAGGGACTCGATGAGATCGGAGTTCCAGATCAGCGAACGGTCGGTCACGCGGACGTCCTTGGAGTCGGCCCAGATCTCGTGGATCAGCTTGTGGCCTTCTTCCAGAACCTCGCCGGTGCGGAACACCGCGCAGTTGGTCTGCATGGTCTTCTGCATGCGGCTGCGCAGTTCCGCCGTCGGCGTCGCGCCGGAGGCATAACGCAGACGATCAAGGCGCTCGACGGCAGCATGGCCGGCATCACGCGGCAGGTCGGCGTGCTTGGCGCTCTTGTCGAGCACCTCGGCGCAGCGCAGGCCGGCAGCGCGGCCGAACACCACAAGGTCGATCAGCGAGTTGGAGCCCAGACGATTGGCGCCATGCACCGAAACGCATGCCGCCTCGCCCAGCGCCATCAGACCCGGCACCACCCCGTCGGGATCGCCGCCCACCTTGGTCAGCACCTCGCCGTGATAGTTCGTCGGGATGCCGCCCATGTTGTAGTGCACGGTCGGCAGCACCGGGATCGGGGCCTTGGTGACATCGACGCCGGCGAAGATCTTCGCCGATTCGGAGATGCCCGGCA
>DAIPYB010000040.1:0-11824 GCA_036782955.1 Pseudoxanthobacter sp.
TCACCGGCGACCTGACGCTGCACGGCGTGACCAAGCCGGTCACCCTCGACGCCACCTTCAACGGTGCCGGCGAGAACATGTTCAAGGCCTATGTGCTGGGCTTCAATGCCACCGGCGTGATCAAGCGCACCGAATTCGGCATCAAGACCTATGCCCCGGCTGTCGGCGACGACGTGACGCTGACCATCTCGGCCGAGTTCAACAAGGTTCAGTAACCGGCTCTGCCGGCCGGCCGCCGGAGGCATTCCGGCGGCCGGCCCGGCGCAGCGAGCCCGCCTAACCGGAACCAGTCCAGCCATGCCCGCCATCAAGACCCGCTACGACAGCGTTGCCATCACCATCCACTGGCTGACGGCGCTGGCCATTCTTGCGCTGCTGGCCATGGGCTTTGTCATGACATCGGCCAAGCCGGGCTCCGCGTTGCAGTTTTCGCTGTTCCAGTGGCACAAGTCCGTCGGCATCACCGTTCTGGCGCTGACGGTGCTGCGTCTCGCCTGGCGGCTCGCCCACCATGCCCCCGCACTGCCGGACACCATGCCGGTGCTGGAAAAGCTGGCCGCGCATCTCGGCCATGTCGGCCTTTATGGCCTGCTTTTTGCCTTGCCACTGTCCGGCTGGGCCGTGGTTTCAACATCGCCGTTCAACATCCCGACGGTGCTTTACGGCGTTCTTCCACTGCCGCATCTTGAGTTCCTGACGCTTCTGGCCCCCAAGGGGACCATCAATCCGGTTGTGTCGGAAGCCCACGAGCTGGCCGCCTGGCTGCTGATTGCCCTGCTGGTCGTTCACATCGCCGCCGCGCTGCGCCATCATTTCCTGGTCCGCGACACGGTTCTCACGCGCATGCTGCCCCGGTTTGGATCGGAATACCGTCGATGACCCCGTCTCAGAAGACCCCGCGTCTCCGCGCTCTCGCCCTTGCCGCCGCGCTCTGCCTTCCGGCCGGCTTCGTCCTGCCTGCCAGCGCGGCGGAATGGACCGTCGATCCCGCTGCCAGCAAGCTCGGCTTCTCCGGGACGCAGTCCGGCGAGGCTTTCAGCGGAACTTTCGGGCAGTGGAGCGCCGAGATCGATTTCGATCCCGCAGCCCCGGAAAAGGGTCATGCCCGCGTGGCCATCGACGTTGCCAGCGCCAAGACCGGCGACGCCCAGAAGGACACCGCCCTGCCCGATCCGGACTGGTTCGATGCCGCCAGCCACCCGCGGGCGATCTTCGAGGCCAGTTCGTTCCGTGCGACCGGCAGCAACGGCTATGTTGCCACCGGCAAGCTGACCATCCGCGAGACGACCCACGACGTAACGCTGCCGGTCACGATCGCCATCGACGGCGACAAGGCCCACGCCACCGGCAAGCTTACGCTGGTGCGCACGGATTACGGCGTCGGACAGGGTGCATGGTCGACCGACCAGTATGTCGGCCTCAACGTGGACGTCACCTTCGACATCACCGCGACCCGCAAGCCCTGAGCGGCCTGCCCCCCGGCACGCAACAGCATTGCAGATTGCGCAGCAGGCGCCCGGATCGGACCCCGATCCGGGCGCTTTCGTTTGTGCCACAGGCCGGGGCAAGGCTTCACAGGTGTTATCGGCCGCAACAGCGCCGGCCGGCACCGCGGCCGGCTGCGGGCGGAACCCGGAACTCCCCGGAGTTGAGGTTGCCGGAAAACGCCGTCAAAAGACAATCATGCGCGGTCGCTCAAGAATCGCAGGCCACCATGCTGAAATGGCTTCGGGCGGAATTTCTGATTGCAGCAGGCCTGGCCGTCGTTCTGGCCGTGTGTGCAGGTTATTGGGTCAGGCTGGAAAGTTCATTCGAGACCGAGCGCGCCGCTGTCATTGATGCCGGCCGCCAGCGGGCCGGGCAACTTGCCGAAGCCGTTCGCCAGCAATTTGCCCTTTCCTTCGCAAATGCAGATTTTGTTCTTCGCACACTGCGCTCTGCGGTTGAAGATAATCCAACGACATTCCCGGCGGAAGCAGGCCGGATGTTTGCCCTGATGCCGCCCGGCACCGAACCGCGTGCCACCGTATTCGATGCCGGCGGACATCAGATCATGACATCGAGCCGCGACGACAGCGGCGCGGCCGGCCTCTCGGGCGATCCCATGTTCCAGGCGCTGAAGGCGGCTCCGCGAGACGAGGTGTTGCTGGCACAGCCGCGCTTCAACCCGGCGCGCGGGCGCTGGGAGCTGCCGTTCATGCGGCGGCTGGAAGAGAATGGAAAATTCTCCGGCGTCATCGTCATGTCCGTGTCGCCGCTGCATTTCTCACGCGAGATGGAGCGCATCGGCCTCGGCCCGCGCGATACCGTCGGCGCCACACATATTCCCGACGGCGACTACATCGCCCGCAACACCGGCATGCCGCAGTTGCTCGGCCAGCATGTCAATCCGCAGCGGCCCTATCTGCCGCTCAATGCCCCTCCCACCGGGGTCTTCATCGCGGTCGCCACCCACGAGCCGGTTGAGCGGCTGTTTGCCTGGAGCCGCGTGGAGGGATTGCCGGTCGTCACCTTCGTCGGTCTGGCCACACCCGATCTCTTATCCGGCTATGAGGCCGATGTCGCACGCAGCCGCTTCAACAACGGCCTCGGCACCGGCATCGTGCTGGCCGTGGCACTGGCCTCCTGCGTGCTGGCACTGCACGGCGTGCAGCAGGCCCGTGCCCTGAGGCAGCAGCGGGCGCTCTATTTCAACATCTTCGAGCACAATCTGTCGGTTAAATATATCATAGACCCCTCGGACGGGCGGATCGTGTTCGCGAACAAGGCCGCGAGCCAGTTCTATGGCTACCCCAACGATGTGCTCGTCGGCATGCGGATCGATAGCATCAATACGCGCCCGATCGCCGAATTGCTGGATAAGATGCACATCGCGCTCGATGGCGGCCGGCAAATGTTCATCTTCCGGCACAAACTGTCCTCAGGTGAGCAACGCACGGTTGAGGTTTACCCGAGCATCATCGAACTCGACGGCCGCAAACTGCTTTACTCCATTGTGCATGACATAACGAAGCGTGAAGCACTGGAAATAAAGGTCCGTGCCAGCGAGGCCCTTTATCGCAGCCTTTTCGATGTCGTTTCGGCCGGCATGATCGTGCTCGACGGCGAAGGCAACATCACCAACTGGAACCGTGCCGCAGTCGCCATTCTGTCCACCGACGATGCCGGCCTTCGGGACCGCGCAAAACCGATCTTCACCCGGGACGGCATGCCGGTGCCCGATGCCGAGCGGCCAAGCCGCCGGGCACTGCAGGAAGATTTGCAGGACGAGCTTTATTTCACCACCGGGCAGGATGGCGAACGGGTGTGGGCCGCCGTCTCCAGCCGGCGGCTGCCGGCGGATGAAACCGGGCGGCCGGCCGGCGCCGTCATCGCCGTCTCCGACATCACGGAGGCGGTGCGGCTGGAACAGCGGCTGCTCATCAGCCAGCTTGTGTTCGACACGACGTCGGAAGGCATTGTCGTGACCGACGACGGGGAGCGGATCGTGCAGGCCAACAGGGCCTTCTCTGCGATCTACGGCCTCGGAGCGGAAGACGTGATCGGGCTCGATGCCAGCGCCCTGCTGCCCTCGGAGGGGTCGCAATCCCTTCGCGCCGCCATGCAGGAATCGCTTGCCCACAAGGGATCATGGGAGGGCGAGGTCGAGAACCGGCGCAAGGACGGCACCTCGTTCACGGAACGGCTTGTCTGCTCGGCCCTGCGCGATCACGAGGGCCGGCTGACCGGCGCGGTAACGCTGATCTCCGACGTAACGGAGCGCAAGCGCCGCGAGGAGGAAATCTGGCGCCGGGCCAACTTCGACATGCTGACCGGCCTGCCGAACCGGACCCTGCTGGAAGACCGCCTCAATCAGGCGCTCGTGCACAACGAGCGGCTGGATCTGCCGGTGGCCGTATTGTTCATCGACCTCGACCGCTTCAAGCCGGTCAACGACACGTACGGCCATGCTGCCGGCGACGAACTGCTGCGGCAGGTCGCGGTGCGCATTCAGGGCTGCGTGCGCAGCGCCGACACCGTGGCCCGCCTCGGCGGCGACGAGTTCGTGGTGCTTCTGCCGATGGTGCATGACGAGGACGACGCCATCACGGTTGCTACCAAGGTTCTCGCCCGCCTCAACCGCCCCTTCACGCTGCCGGAGGCCGGGGCAACGGTGGAAATCAGCGCCTCGATCGGCGTGGCGGTCGCACCGGGCGGCTTTGCGCCGGGTGCCGCCCTTCTGGCGCGGGCCGATGCGGCCATGTATCGCGGAAAGGCTTCCGGGCGCGGACGGGTCGTCAGCGCCGGACCGGACGCCCCGCTGAAGGACGGCGACGGGCGCGGAACCTTCCCCGCCGCACTTTGATGGCACGGCAAAGATATCGGCAGGCGTTGTGCGCCGGAATCGCGGGCAAAGGCGGGTCCGACACGGTGGGAAATGCCGCCCAGCCGGTGCCTCCCTCACCTGTCCGCCGCCGCCGGACATGGCCGGTTATCGCGTGCCGCCGCATCCCGCCCGGGATGGGGCACGGGAGCCCGGCGCGCGGAGCGCCGCGGTCCGGGCGCGCTGGACTCTTCCAGGCCGGTCGTGCAACCTGTGCGGGACGGGGTCGGCGTGATGCCGGTTCCGGCCCGGGCGAAGTGGCCACAAGCCGTCTTCAGCCTCAGCCCCGACGGCGCCGCTCCCTCTCCGCAGCGGCTTACGGCGGGCGGGACAGCGGCCCGGTTTTTCTTGTCTGCCGGCGGTCGATGCCGGCCTCTGTCGGGACGATTTGCATGACCAATGGCAGCGGCGACGCAAGCGCGGGCAAAGCGAACGCGAGCGGAACGAAGCCTTCCGGACTCTGTCCGTTTCCCGATCTCAAGGCACTGTTTCCCGGCTTTTCGGAACAGGCTCCCGGCCTCATCCCCGCGCAGGCCCTGAAGACGTGGAGCGAGGCGGCCCGGTCGTTCAATCCCTTCCTCGCCGCGCTGACCGCGCCGGGCGACAAGGCCGCGCCCTCCCCCGGCGACAAGACAGCCGGAGACCCTGCCACCGCATTCTCGCAACTCGTGCACGGGCCGGTCGATTTCTGGACCAACTGGCTGCGCGACAAGGCCGGCGCGCTGCCAGCCCTGCATGCGCCGTGGCTGCCAGCGAATGACGGCACGGCACTATCCGCCAATCCCCTCGCGTCCTATCTGACCGACAGTACCGAACGCGGCATCCTGTTCCTCGATGTGCTGCGCCAGCGCGGCAACGAGCAGGAAGCCATCACCTCGCGGCCTTCGGCGACCGTGCTGCAATTCGACCATGCGGAACTGATGAGCGGGCGCACCCTGCCCCGCCCGATCAACTATTCGCTGTCGCGGATCCTGCCGCCCCCGGATGTCGTCATCGACGATGCGAAACGGCCGGTGGTCGTGGTCGATCCCCGCGCCGGACAAGGCCCCGGCATCGGCGGCTTCAAGACCGAGAGTGAGATCGGCGACGCCCTGCACACCGGCCACCCGGTCTATTTCATCAATTTCTCCGCCGAGCCGGTGCCGGGCCAGACCTTTCTCGATGTCGTGGAAGGACAGGTCGCCTTCTTCGAACATATCGTTGCGCTGCACCCGAAAGCCCCCCGGCCGTTCGCCATCGGCAACTGTCAGGCAGGCTACCAGACGCTGATGGTGGCGATGCTGCGGCCCGATCTGTTCGGTCCGTGCATGGTGGCCGGTTCACCGATTTCCTACTGGCAGGGCGTGCACGGCAAGAACCCGATGCGCTATTCCGGCGGCCTTCTGGGCGGCAGCTGGCTTACCGCGCTGACCTCCGACCTCGGCCGCGGCAAGTTCGACGGCACCTGGCTGATCCTCAACTTCGACGCGCTCAACCCGGCCAACTGGCTGTGGGACAAGCAATATTCCGTCTATTCGCAGGTCGATACCGAGGCCGGCCGCTATCTTGCCTTCGAGAAGTGGTGGGGTGACTTCATCGAGCTGAACGGCGATGAAATCCAATTCCTCGTCGATGAAATGTTCATCGGCGACAAGCTGACCCGCAACCAGATCAAGGCCCGCGACGGCACCGTTTTCGACCTTCGCTCCATCACCGCGCCCATTATCGTCTTCACCTCGATGGGCGACAACATCAGCCCGCCGCAGCAGACGCTGGGCTGGATTCTCGACCTCTACCGCGACGTGGAGGAGCTTCGGGAGGCCGGCCGCACCATCGTCTACTGCATGAACCAGACGGTGGGCCACCTCGCCATTTTCGTCTCCTCCAAGGTCGGCGCCAAGGAGGACGAGGAAATGGTGCGGCTGATGGACGTGATCGACTGCATGCCGCCCGGCCTTTACGAACTCGTCATCGAGCCGGCGCCGGAAGGCACGCCCAGCGGCTTCTATGGCACCGGACGCTGGATCAGCCGTTTCGAAGCGCGGACCTTCGACGATCTGCGCGCCCTCGGCCGCAACACCGAAGACGACGACCGCGCCTTCGCCACGGCCGCCCGGGTTTCCGAACTGCTGCTGTCGGGCTATCGCACCTTCGCCCAGCCGTGGGTGCGCGCGGTCGTCAGCCAGCCGATGGCCGACGCCGCCCGCGCGCTCAATCCGCTGCGCCTCAGCTACACCGCATTCGCCGACTCCAATCCGCTCATGAAGCAGATCGGCCCTCTGGCGGAGAAAACACAGGCGAAACGCCACCCGGCCAGCGAGGACAACATGTTCCGCAGCGCGGAAGCACAAGCCGGCGAACAGATTTCGAAAGTGCTCGACGGCTGGCGCGAGGCCCGCGACACCTTCGTTGAAAAGGCGTTCTTTGCCATCTACGGTAATCCACTGCTGCAGGGGCTGGTCGGGCTGAACAACAACCAGCCGGCTCGCGAGCTGCCCGGCGTAAACGCGGAGGAACGCAGCCGCCGCCGCGCGGCGCAACAGGCCCTGCTTGCCCGGCTCGGCGACGGCGGTTTCGATGCCGCCCTGGTGCGTGCGGTGCTGGCGGTAATCGCCGCCGACCGGCAGTTGGACGAACGCAGCGCCGAGGCCCTGAACGCAGTTCGCAAGTCGCTGCTGCATCTCGAAATCGAACCGTTCAAGGCGCTCGTGCGCGAGCAGTTCTCCATCCTCAACCTCGCCGGTGCCGAGGCTCTGGAAGCCCTGCCCAAACTGGTGCCGGATGCGGCCGGGCAGGATCTGCTGCTCGAACAGGTGCAGGCGATTGCCGGCGCACCCGGCCGTATCAGCCCGGCGGAAACGGCACGCATCGCCGCCATCCGTACCCTGCTGCGCAGGGAGGAACCGGCCATTGCCGCCGAGCCGGAGGACGAAACCGCCCCCGCGCCGGCACCACGCCGGCCGGCCCGCCGCAAAACCGCGAAAGCGGCAACCGACAACGGGCATGGCGAGGCCCCGGACACCACGGAGGCATGAGGGAGCGGCTTTCGACGGAGGCTCTGTCCGCGGACAGATAAGTCAGGGAGCGACCGGTGCGGACAGCCCGGCCATACCTCCACAAGAGATCAGCGCCGGCCTGCGGGGGCAGGGACCGGCGCTGCCCTGCCCGCGCCGGTCATCGTCTCCGGGGCGGGCACGAGACGAGCGCAGCCAAGGCTGCGGAGCTGAAGGGGACATTCATGTCAGCGACCATCGCCGCGGGGACTCCCGCCGCACCGGACGCCTCACCCGCCGCGCACGCAGGCGGAAATGAGCGCGCCGGAACGCTTGATGCTGCCGGTATCGCGGCAGCCTTCAGGGAGGCCGGCAGCACGCCTCAGGGCCTGACTGCCGCCGAGGCCACCGGCCGGCTGGAAAAATTCGGCCCCAACGCCATCGAGGCGAAGGAAGAAAGCCGCTGGCACAAGCTGCTGGGCTATTTCTGGGGCCCGATCCCGTGGATGATCGAAGCCGCCGCCCTGCTGTCGCTGCTGCGGCTGGACTGGCCGGACTTCGCGGTCGTGACGGGACTGCTGATCTATAACGCCATCATCGGTTTCTGGCAGGACAGCAAGGCAGCAAGCGCCCTCGCTGCGCTGAAGAAGGGCCTCGCGCTCAAGGCGAAAGTGCTGCGCGACGGCGTCTGGGCCACCGTCGATGCAACGACGCTGGTGCCCGGCGATGTCATTTCCGTTGCCGGCGGCGAAACTCTGCCGGCCGACCTGCTGCTCATCGAGGGCAAATATCTGTCGGTCGATCAGGCGGCACTGACGGGGGAATCCCTGCCCGTCTCGAAGAAGATCGGCGACGGCGCCTTCTCCGGCTCGATCGTGCGTCAGGGGTCCATGGTGGCACTGGTCACCTCCACCGGCAACAGCACCTTCTTCGGCCGCACCGCCAAGCTGGTCGCCTCGGCCGGAACCAAGTCACACGCGGAAAAAGCCGTGTTGCAGATGGGCGACTTCCTGATCGCCCTCTCCGTCGTTCTGGCGCTGATACTCGTTTATGCGCAAGTGCATCGCTTCATCATGTCACCCGACGGCTGGCAGTGGTCCGATCTGGGCCAGATCGTTCAGATCGTTCTGGTGCTGCTGGTCGCGTCCGTTCCGGTGGCGACCCCGGCCGTGATGTCGGTGACGATGGCACTCGGCGCGCTGGCGCTTTCCAAGCACAAGGCCATCGTGTCCCGGCTGTCGGCCATCGAGGAGCTGGCGGGCGTGGACGTGCTGTGTTCCGACAAGACCGGCACGCTGACGCAGAACAAGCTGACGCTGCAGACGCCGATCCCATTCGGGTCGGCAGCACCCGACGCCATCATCCTCGGGGCTGCCTGCGCCAGCCAGCGCCAGAGCGACGACGCCATCGACGTGGCGGTGCTGTCCGCCATTGCCGACAAGACGGCGCTGGACGCGTTCAAGCCTGTCGATTTCACTCCTTTCGACCCTGTCAACAAAAAGACCGTTGGCGTCGTGGAGGGGCCTGACGGCAAGCGGATCGCCTATGCCAAGGGGGCGCCGCAGGTGATCGCGGCCCTTGCAGGTGTGACGGACGGGGAGGCAGCCAAGGCCTATTTCGGAACCGTTTCCGATCTTGCCAGCCGCGGCACGCGCGCCCTCGGCATTGCGCGATCCGACGACGGCGAGAAGACATGGACCCTGCTCGGCCTGCTGCCGATGCTCGATCCGCCGCGCCCCGACGCCAAGGATACGATTGCACGTGCCAAGGAACTGGGTGTCGACGTCAAGATGGTGACCGGCGACGACGTCGCCATCGGCTCGGAGATCTCCCGCCAGCTCGGTCTCGGCGACCGGCTGCTGGTCGCCGGGGATGTTTTCGGCGTCGATTCCAGCCCGGAACACATCGCCATCGACGCCGCCCGTGCCGTTGAGCGCGCCGACGGTTTCGGTCGCGTCTTCCCCGAGCACAAGTTCGAGATCGTGAAGGCCTTGCAGGAGCGCGGCCACATCGTGGCCATGACCGGCGACGGCGTAAACGACGCCCCAGCACTGAAGCAGGCCGATTGCGGCGTGGCGGTGAGTGGAGCGACGGATGCCGCCCGCTCTGCTGCCGCGCTGATCCTGACGGCGCCGGGTCTTTCGACCATTATCAATGCCATCATGGAAGCCCGCGCGATCTTCGAGCGGATCGCAAGCTACATCTATTATCGCATCGCCATGACCGTGAACATCATGCTGGTCGTGGTGCTGGTCTATCTTGTCTATGATTTCATGCCGCTGACGGCGATCATGATCGTGTTCCAGGCACTTCTGGACGATATTCCGATCATGACGATCGCTTATGATAACGTGAAGGTCCAGAACAAGCCGGTGCGCTGGAACATGCACCGCATGATCAATTTCTCGACCGTCATGGGCGTCATGGCACTGGTGCAGAGCTTCGGCATCGTCGCGCTGGGCATGTACTGGATGCATCACCCGGCATGGATGGCCTTCATGCCGATGGATTATCCCCATATCCAGACCATGCTGTTCCTGCAGCTCACAGCCGGCGGCCATCTGCTGTTCTTTGTCTCGCGCGTTCAGGGATCGCTGTTCAGGCCCCCCTACCCGAGCTGGCCGGTGGTCTCCGCCATCATGGGAACGCAGGTCTTTGCCGTGTTCCTGTGTGCCTTCGGCCTGCTGATGCCGGCTCTGCCGTGGTTCCTGATCGGTCTCGTCTATGTCTATTGCATCGCGTGGACGCTGATCATGGACTGGGTGAAGCTGGTCTATTACTGGGCCATGGATAAGCGCGATGCCCGCTCGGCTGCTCTCGAAGCCCCGCTGACCGGCCTGCACCCGTAATATCCCCTGCCCTGACGAACAAACAAAAAGCCCCGGCACCTTCTGGCGCCGGGGCTTTTTTTGTATGAACCGTCAGGAGCACCGGCTTTTACACCGGGGGGTCGTCAAACCGTCATGGCCGCCGACAAGTCTTCAGAACTGTTCCAACCTATCTTCCATCCTCCACAACGGATGCAGCCAATGCCCCCTGTTCTTCCCCATGCCGAAGGCCATGCAGTCGCGCGCATCGGCTGGTTGCGCGCCGCGGTGCTTGGCGCCAATGATGGTCTGATCTCTACCGGCAGCCTGATGGTCGGCGTAGCTGCTGCATCGCCTTCGACCGGCGACGTCTTGGTGGCAGGTCTTGCCGGGATTGTCGCCGGCGCCATGTCAATGGCGGCCGGCGAATATGTCTCGGTCAGTGCACAGTCGGATACGGAGGCGGCTGATATCGCCCGCGAACGCGCGGAGCTTGCTGCCGATCCCGATTTTGAAGTCACCGAGCTTGCAAGCATCTATGAGGAGCGTGGCCTCTCCCCTGCTCTCGCCCGCCAGGTGGCCGAGGAACTGATGGCCCACGATGCACTAGGCGCCCACGCTCGCGACGAACTCGGCATTACCGATACCGGATCGGCACGACCGCTTCAGGCCGCGATCACTTCCGCAGCCACGTTCGCAGCCGGAGCTGCGGCTCCCCTGTTGACCGCCCTCCTTGCCCCGGCTGATATTCTGGGACCGGCCATCGCGGTGGTCTCCGTCATCATGCTGGCGCTCACCGGCGTTCTATCCGCCCGAGCAGGCGGGTCGGGCTTCCTGCGTCCGACCGCCCGTATCATCTTCTGGGGCGTGGCCGCCATGACGCTGACGGCGCTGGCAGGCCACCTCGTCGGCTCCGCGCTCTGAGCGCGCCTCAGGCGACGGGAAGATCGTCAGCAATCAGGATTGCAGTCAGCCTGTTACCATCGACCCTGTAACGATCATCCGGGACGCTCAGCGCATCCCGGATGGCCGCCTGAATAAGGCAGAAGGCCATGCCGACAAAATCCTCGACGCATGCCACCAGCGGCGGCAGAACCACAAGCCTGCCATCGTCCTGACGCGCGGTAAGGCCACCGCATTCCGCGATGCGCATCAAGCCGAGCACATGGCTGCGGGAAACGGAAAAGACATTTGCCAGTGATGACAGCGTCAACGATGTAACGCCGTTGTCGGCGCTACGCGGGATGGCCGCGACCAGCGCGAACGCAATCATCAGCCCGGCATCGCGCTCGATAAACTGGCTCAGAACCGGTGCTGCATCCGCCAGCCGAAAGCCCGACTGATAGCGCTTCCGCAGGCTGTCCAGCAGGCGGGCGATAAAGCGCTCATCCGACAGCCTGCGGACGAGATTGTCCGGGTCGTCGAGCAGAGCACCCATTCCAATGAAGACGCTGGTCCAGCGTTCCCGGTTCAGTTCCAGGAAAGACTTCGTGGCCTGAAAGGCCCTCACACGTCCATCGCGGGCATGCAGGGGAGCAACCAACCCCAGTTGCAGCAATGCCGACAAAAGCGCACCGGCTCGTCCGGCACTGCAAATGTCCTCTTCGACACAAAGCGTCTTGAGGCGTGCTGTGCCCCCCGATGCTCATCCAGCTGACACCAGAGTCGGCGGTTGAATTTGG
>DAIPYB010000041.1:0-11705 GCA_036782955.1 Pseudoxanthobacter sp.
ACGGCCGCGGGCTGAATTTTGCCGAATTAACCTTTCAGTAATCTTTCCAAGCCGGACCCTTGCCAGCACGCGGGGATACCGCGCAATGTTAACGAGTGTCTCCGTGGTTTCGCGCTAAGCGTGACCGGGCGACGGAAGGCGAGCGGTTCCGGCGGGCTGGGTGTGCGGGGGGCATGCGGCCGGCGGGATTGCGGCGCGGAAAAGCAGGGCCTTGCGGGCCCGGCGAGACTTGAGAGTGATCGACGGCCCTTTTGCGGTCCCGCAGGCGGGGAGGGGCATCCGGATACGTCGCGAGACCGTTATTGAGCATCGGGAGGATACCATGGCGCCAGCTGCTAGCCCGGCCCGCGATCAGACGATGGAAGACATTCTGGCGTCGATCCAGCGTATGATTTCGGAAGGCGGCGACACTGCGTCCGGCGACTCCGCAGCTCCGCCGGTGGTGCTGAAACGCGATGACGATGCCAGCGTCACGGCCCCGGAAATCTCCATCCGCGCCGTGGGGGGCGATGCGCCCGTCGTGTCGGATGCAGCCGACAGCACGGCGGCTGCCGAAAGCGCGGCAGGGGATTTCGATTTCACCGCCGGCCTGATTTCCGAACTGGGCCTTGAAGGAGACGGCACAGCCGCCGGGCTTTCCGACGAGGCGAGCATTGCGGCGACGGCGGAAGCCATTGCGGCGGCGGTCCTCGATCCGGCGTTCGCCGCCGATCTGGTGTCCGGCCCGTCCGGCACCGACGAGATCGAGGTTTCCGGCAGCCCGGCCGGAGGCATTGCCGCCGGAGAGGCCGCGACGGAACCGGGCACCGAAGCACTTGTTGCCGAAGCACTGGCTGGGGCCGGTCTTCTGGACGATGTCACCATCTCTTCCGGCGACGGTGAGGCATCCGTTGCGGCCGCGAGCGATGCGATCGAGGCGGCAGCGGCCGCGTCGATGAGCGATCTCCTCGCTCCGCTGTACGATGCCGTCGATCAGGCTGCCGCCGAGGCGGCGCTGGCGGCCAGCGACCCGGAAAACGAAATCACGCTGACGGAGGCGCCCGCCCTGTCCGGCGCCGAGGCCGCGGACGATCTGGAAGCCGCGCTCGCCGCGGCTCTGGCGGCGGAAACGGTTATCGTCGCCACGGAAGCGGACAGTGCGGCAGAGGCCGGCGACGATCTCGCCGCCGCTCTTGCCGCGGCGCTCGAAGATGCAGATGCCGCCGGTGAGGGCGAGGCTTCGAATGCCGAGGCCGACCTGACGGCCGCGCTGATCGCCGCCATAGAGCCCGAGATCGCCGCGCTCGCCGATGAAGGCGAGGCGCTGGCGGATGCGGGTGAGGATATCGGAGGCGATGACCTCGCGGCGGCTCTTGCGGCGGCGCTGGAGCCGGAGATTTCCGGCATCGCGGGCGCGGGAGATGACGCGCCTGAAATTGCGGTCGTGGAAGCCACGGTCGCGCAGGCCGGTGACGGGCATGATGCCGCCGGGGCCGATGAGCATGGGCTGGGCGAGGCCCTTGCCGCTGCCCTTGCGGACGACGGCGCGGTCGCGGACGTGCATGGCGACGATCCGGCACTTGGGGCCGCGCTGGCGGCTGCCGTTGAGTTCGGGATCGCCGCCGGGGACGAGGGCGGCGTTGCGCCGGCGGAGAGCCTGTCTGCCGATGAAGTCGTTGCCGATGGGCATGGTGACGACCCGGCGCTGACCGCCGCGCTGGCGGCCGCCGTTGAATTCGGGATCGCGGCGGGAGACGAACCCGCCGTGGTCGAGCCTTCGGCCGGCGAGGCCGCCGCTGCGGAAATGCCGGCGGCGGATGAACCCATCGGGGGTGGACACGACGACGATCCGGCGCTGAGCGCTGCGCTGGCCGCCGCGGTGGAATTCGAGATCGCGGCCGAACCGGTGGGCGCGGCGGATGCGGAGGTCGCGCCGGTTGAGGCCGACGCTGCCGTGGAGGCCCTGTCGGCGGACGAGGACGTCGCGGAGGCACCGGGCGAGGATACGTCGCTGGGAGCCGCGCTGGCGGCCGCCGTTGAATTCGAGATCGCCGCCGGGGATGATGCCGCCGGGTCCGGATATGCCGACGAGGCGGATGCCGGCGCAGTGCCGGAAGACGGTGCGACCGACGGGGATGTCGCTGCACAGGTGCAGGAAGCCCCGCCGGCTGCCGATACCGCGCATGTGATCGGCACCCTGTCCGATTTCGCTGCCAATCTTGCCGGAGCGCTTGCCCCGGCTGCTGCCGCCGCGGCGGTGGCTGAACTCAGAGCCCTTCAGGACGAACACGAGGCTGAGACCGACATGACCGACAAGACCAAGGCCGCCCCCGAGACCGAGAAGCGCATCCTGTCGGAAGCGGCGGATGCGGCCGTCGGCGCTTCGTTCAGCATTCTGTCGCGCACCGTCGTGGCGCAGAACCCGCACACGGTCGAGGATCTGGTGCGTGATCTGCTCCGCCCGATGCTGCAGGGCTGGCTCGACCAGAACCTGCCGCGCATCGTGGAGCGTCAGGTGCGCGAGGAAATCGAGCGCGTGACCCGCGGATCCTGATTTCCCTGCCTCGCCTTTTTCGACAGCGCGGCGCACCGGACCCCGGCGCGCCGCGTTTTCGTTTGCGGCCCCGTTCGGCCTGCGCGCCGGGCAGGGGTGCTTTTCGCCACTCCCCGGTTGACCGCCGCCGCCGGCGCGCTTACCACCCCAGCGACGGCACATCCGGTGCCGGCCATTCGCAAATCTCCAGATGAACTGAGCCCGCCATGCTCGAGAAGAACTACGACGCCGCCGAAGCCGAACCGCGCATCACCGCCCTTTGGGATGACAAGCGCGCCTTCGTAGCCGGTGCCGGCGCCGAGCCCGGCGCCGAGCCGTTCTGCATTGTCATTCCGCCGCCGAATGTCACCGGCTCGCTGCACATGGGCCATGCGCTGAACAACACGCTGCAGGATGCCATGGTGCGCTTCGAGCGCATGCAGGGCCGCGATGTGTTGTGGCAGCCGGGCCTCGACCACGCCGGCATCGCCACCCAGATGGTGGTGGAGCGCCAGCTTGCCCAGCGCAAGGAGCCCGACCGCCGGACGCTCGGCCGCGAGACGTTCGTCGAGAAGGTGTGGGAGTGGAAGGCCGAATCCGGCGGCACCATCCTGCGCCAGCTGCGCCGCCTCGGTGCCTCGTGCGACTGGTCGCGCGAGCGGTTCACCATGGACGAGGGACTGTCCCGCGCCGTTCTCGAGGTGTTCGTCACGCTCTACAAGGAAGGGCTGATCTACAAGGACAAGCGCCTCGTCAACTGGGACCCGAAGCTGCTCACCGCCATCTCCGATCTGGAGGTGCAGCCGGTCGAGACCAAGGGCAAGCTCTGGCACCTGCGCTATCCGGTGGAAGGCGAGGCCGACCGTTTCATCATCGTCGCCACCACCCGGCCGGAGACGATGCTGGGCGATACCGCCGTTGCCGTTCATCCCGATGACGAGCGCTATCGCGACATCGTCGGCCGCCATGTGATCCAGCCGATCACCGGGCGCCGGATTCCGATCGTCGCCGATGCCTATGCCGATCCGGAAACCGGCACCGGCGCCGTCAAGATCACGCCGGCCCACGACTTCAACGACTTCGAGGTCGGCAAGCGCCATGGCCTGCCGATGATCTCGATCCTCGATTTCGAGGGCCGGGCCGCGCTGAAGGACAACGCCGATTTCCTCGCCGGCACGCAGCCTTCCGCCGATTTGGACGCGGCGCTGGCGCTCGACGGGCAGGATCGCTTCGTCGTGCGCAAGCGCATCGTCGACATGCTGGAAGAGCGCGGCTTCCTTGAGAAGATCGAGGACCATCCGCACACCGTGCCCCACGGCGACCGCTCCGGCGTGCCCATCGAGCCGATGCTGACCGACCAGTGGTATGTCGATGCCAGAACGCTGGCGCAGCCGGCCATCGCCTCGGTGCGCGAGGGCCGCACGGTGTTCGTGCCGAAGGCCTGGGAGAAGACCTATTACGACTGGATGGAGAACATCCAGCCGTGGTGCGTTTCCCGCCAGCTGTGGTGGGGTCACCAGATTCCCGCCTGGTACGGGCCGGATGGCACCGTGTTCGTGGAAAAGAGCGCGGCAGAAGCTGCGGCCGCCGCCGAACGGCATTATGGCCGCGCGGTGGAACTGACGCGCGACGAGGACGTGCTCGACACGTGGTTCTCATCGGCGCTGTGGCCGTTCTCGACCCTCGGCTGGCCGGACAAGACGCCGGAGCTGGCGCGCTATTATCCCACCAGCGTGCTCGTGACCGGCTTCGACATCATCTTCTTCTGGGTGGCCCGGATGATGATGATGGGCCTGCACTTCATGGGGCAGGAGCCGTTCCACACCGTCTACATTCACGCCCTCGTCCGTGACGAGAAGGGCGCGAAGATGTCGAAGTCGAAGGGCAACGTCATCGATCCGCTGACGCTGGCGGACGAATATGGCGCCGATGCCCTGCGCTTCACGCTGGCGGCAATGGCGGCTCCGGGCCGCGACATCAAGCTCGCCACCAGCCGCGTGGCGGGTTATCGCAACTTCATCACCAAGCTGTGGAACGCCGCCCGCTTTACCGAGATGAACGGCTGTGTCCGCGTGGCGGGCTTCGATCCTGCCACGGTGCAGGGCACGCTGGCACGCTGGATCGTGGTGGAAGCCGGCCGGGTGGCGAACGAGGTGGCGGAAGCCATTCGCGCCTATCGCTTCAACGATGCCGCCGGCGCGGTCTATCGCTTCACCTGGAACACGTTCTGCGACTGGTATCTGGAACTCGCCAAGCCGATCCTGACCGGTGAGGACGAGGCGGCGAAGGCTGAGATCCGCGCGACCACTGCCTGGGCGCTCGACCAGATCCTGACGATCCTGCATCCGTTTGCCCCGTTCGTGACCGAGGAACTGTGGTTGCGCACCGGCGAGGCCGGCCCGGCCCGGCAGGGGCTGCTGGCGCACGCCCGCTGGCCCGTGGCGGTTGCCGGAGACAATGCTGCGGCGGACGAAATCAACTGGCTGGTGGATCTGATTGCCGCCATCCGCTCGGTGCGGTCGGAAATGAACGTGCCGCCGGCTGCGCTGCTGCCGCTGGCGGTCGTGGGGGCGGACGACACCATCCGCGCCCGCCTTGCCACGCACGATGCCGCGATCCGGCGCCTTGCGCGCATCGAGGCGGTTTCCACCGCCGAGGTGGCGCCCAAGGCCGCGGCGCAGATCGTTCTGGGCCGCACCACCGCGTGCCTGCCGCTTGCCGGCGTGATCGATTTCGCCGCCGAACGCGCCCGCCTTGAAAAGGAACTCGGCAAGGTGGCAGGAGACATCGCCAAGGTGGATGCCAAGCTCGGCAACCCCAGCTTCATCGAGCGGGCGCCGGAAGAAATCGTGGAGCAGGAACACGAGCGCCGCGCGGTGGCCGAGGAGCGCCGGGCCAAGATCGAAGAGGCTCTGGGCCGGCTGCAGGAAGCCTGAGAGATCAAGCCTGAGGGATCGGGCCTGAGGTGCGCGAGCCTTGTGACTTTTCAGCGGCCGCCGGGGCAACCCGGCGGCTGTTTCGTTTTCAGGAGGCGGCAAGCTCAGGAGGTGGCATGGCCGCCGAGCCAGAGCAGCACGGTCAGCGTGAATAGCGAGCCGATGGTGGAATAGAGAATGGTGCGGGCGGTGACGCCGGCCTCGCGGTCATAATATTCCGCCAGCATGAACGGGCCGGTACCGGTCGGCAGCGCGGCAAGCAGGACCGCGATATCGGTCAGAAGCGGCGGCAGGCCGAAGACATAGCGGGCGAGAAGCCATGTCATCAGCGGCTGCGCCACCAGCTTCAGGGCGGTCAGCAGGATTGCGGCCGGGCGGTCGGTGGCCGACGAGGCGCGCTTTTCGGCCAGGAAGAGCCCCAGCCCCACCAGCGCGCACGGACTTGCCGCTGCCCCCAGCAGGTCGATGAAGCGCACCAGAGCCTCCGGCAGGGGAGCGCCGCTGCCCGACCACAGCCCGCCGACGAGCGGGGCGATCAGCAGCGGATTGCGCATCAGCGAACGCGCCACTTTCAGCAGCAGCGGCGCGAGGCGCCTCTCAGCCTGCAGTCCGATTTCGATCAGCACGATGGCGACCGCGAATACGATGCACACCGTGATGATTGCGCCGATGGTGACGGGTGCCAGCGAGGCCGGCCCGAAGGCCATCAGCCCCAGTGGGAAACCCATGTATCCGGTATTGGGATAGGCGGCATTGAGGCCATCGAGACCGGCATCGGCCAAATGGCGGGCACCGCGCCAGCGCACGGCCATCGTCAGCGTGAACACGATCAGCGCTCCGACGCCGAAGGCGGCCGCGAAGCCCGGCTGCCACAGCGTGGCCCAGCTTGCCTTGGCGGTGACGCTGAACAGCAGCGCCGGCAGGGCGAGATAGACGACGAAGCGGTTCAGCTCCGACGATGCGGTGGGGCCGAGCAGGTTGCCGCGGCGGCAGAGGAAGCCCGCGGCAATGAGCGCGAACACCGGCACAACGACGGTAAGCGTGGAAAGCATGCGCGGGCTGCCGTTCCGGTTGATACGTGCGACGCCGGACCGGGAGGGGACATCCGGCGGGACGAAGCCGATAAGAGACGTGCTCGCCGAGAGTTAGAAAAGCTGACGGCCATCGTCAATCGGCCATCGCCTGCCAGTGCCGCTCAATCGGCTGCGCCGCCTGCATCCGGCCCGCCGGCGATGGTGTTGCTGCGTTCAGCCGCGCGCCGAGCCCGTGCCGTCGGGCTGGCTGAAGGCAGGCGGGTCGGAAGCCGGAAAGCTCTCCGCCAGCGCCTCGTCGAGAGCATCCTCGCGCGGCGCCTCCGCGCCCGGCGCGGCGGCCGGATCGTGCCGGGACACAATGCCGTCGGGCTGGCTGAACGAGGGCGGATCGGAGGCGGGGAAGCTCTCCGCCAATGCCTCGTCGAGAGCCTCCTCGCGCGGTGTCTCCGTTCCCGGCGCGGCGGCGGGATCGTACCGGGAGGCGACGCCGTCGGGCTGGCTGAAGGCGGGCGGATCGGAAGCCGGGAAGCCCTCTGCCAGTGCCTCGTCGAGCGCCTGTTCGGGCGGGTTCGCGGCCGGTTTGCTGATCGTCATGGGCACCTCCTTCGCGGTCTGGCCGCAAGACGGGTGACAGGCGGGCATTATATCACTCCGCCGGCCATTGCCCGCAGATTTCGCACACCTTGTTCGCGCCGCGTGCTGGCCGGGCGGACGGCTGCCGGTTACGTCCGGCAGGTGCTTCTCCGTTGGAAAGACTTTATTCAGCCGTAGAAATAAAGAAGGGCCACTCTCCGAGTGGCCCTTGCATTGTCTTGCCGCAATCCGGGAGGAAACCCGGCATCGTATTACGAAGCTGAATTCACCTCGAAAGTGAAGATCCGGCTCCCGCACGCCGATGAACGCGGCTGATGACAATGAGACACTGGATCACCTCCTTTCAAACGTTGCTGACAACTTGAGTGTGTCTTGAACCCTGATTCGTGTAAAGCGCCGTTTTTCGCGCCGGGCCTCTTTTTTCGGCGGCAAAGGAGGCGTGGCTTTCAGCCAAGCACGGGCCGTGCCAGCGCCGGGCCCGCCCGTGCGCCGGAGCGGCGGCCGGGAGCGCTTTCTGCACTCGCCGCTTGAACTCGGCGTCAATTCCCACTAGGTCCGCAGGCAACAGGCAGTCGGCGCGCGCCCGCGCCGCCCGTTCGCTTTCAAGGCATGTGACCGTCCGATGTCCCAGTCTTCGCAAGAGGTGCCGGCCCACGTCCGGCGCACCTTCGCCATCATCTCGCATCCTGACGCCGGCAAGACGACGCTGACGGAAAAGCTGCTGCTGTTCGGCGGCGCCATCCAGCTCGCCGGCGAGGTGCGCGCCAAGAAGCATGGCGCCCAGACGCGCTCCGACTGGATGGGCATCGAGCGGGAGCGCGGCATTTCCGTCGTCACCTCGGTGATGACGTTCGAATATGACGGCCGCATCTTCAACCTGCTCGATACCCCCGGCCACGAAGACTTTTCCGAGGATACCTACCGCACGCTGACGGCGGTGGATTCGGCCGTGATGGTGATCGACGCCGCCAAGGGCATCGAGGCGCGCACCCGCAAGCTGTTCGAGGTCTGCCGCCTGCGCGACATTCCGATCGTCACCTTCATCAACAAGATGGACCGCGAAAGCCGCGATCCCTTCGACCTGCTCGACGAGATCGAGAAGACGCTGGCGCTCGACACCGCCCCGGTGACCTGGCCCATCGGCCGCGGCCGCTCGTTCGTCGGCACCTACGATCTTGCCAACCGGCACATCCGCCTCATCGACCGCGACGAGGATGCGATCCCGGTTTCCGGGCCCGACGATCCGAAGGTGCTGGAACTGCTGCCGGAGGATGAGCGCGACGGTTTTCTGGAAGAGATCATGCTGGCGGCAGAGGCCTGCAAGCCGTTCGAGCAGAAATCGTTCCTTGAGGGCCATCTGACGCCGGTGTTCTTCGGCTCGGCGCTGCGCACCTTCGGCGTGCGCGATCTGATCGACGCGCTGGCGGCCCACGCGCCAAGCCCGCGCGGCCAGCAGGCCGACGGGCGCACGGTGATGCCGGAAGAGCCGCGCATGACCGGGTTCGTGTTCAAGATTCAGGCGAACATGGACCCCAACCACCGCGACCGCATCGCCTTCCTGCGCGTCTGCTCCGGCCGGCTGACCCGCGGCATGAAGGCCAAGCTGGTGCGCACCGGCAAGTCCATCAGCCTCAACGCGCCGCAGTTCTTCTTTGCCCGCTCGCGCTCGCTGGCTGAGGAAGCCTATGCCGGCGACGTGGTCGGCATTCCCAACCACGGCACGCTGCGCATCGGCGATACGCTGACGGAAGGCGAGGATGTGCTGTTCCGCGGCGTGCCGAGCTTTGCGCCGGAAATCCTGCGCCGCATCCGCCTGCAGGATCCGATGAAGGCCAAGAAGCTGCGCGAGGCGCTGCAGCAGATGGCGGAAGAGGGCGTGGTGCAGGTGTTCCAGCCGGTGGATGGCTCGGCCGCGATCGTCGGCGTCGTCGGTGCGCTGCAGCTCGACGTGCTGGTGGAGCGCATGCAGAGCGAATACAGCCTGCCCATCGGCTTCGAGACCGCGCGCTTTACCGTCTGCCGCTGGATCTCGTCGGAAAACCGGGCCGACCTTGAGAAATTCGTCGAGACCCAGCGCTCGGCCATCGCCGAAGATCTCGATGGCGCGCCGGTGTTCATGGCGACCTCCGGGTTCTCGCTGAAATACGAGCAGGAGCGGGCGCCGAACATCGTGTTCTCGGAAGTGAAGGACTATCAGGTGCGGCAGTCAGCCTGAGCCGGCCGGTTCCTGCATCGGCAAAAAAAAACGGCCCCGGAGCGATCCGGGGCCGTTTTTGTTTATTCCGCGTCGGCCTTCTGCCGGGCATGGAGGCTGGAGAGGGCGTTGCGGACGATGGTCATACCGGCATCGCCCGCCAGCGTCATGATCGATTCCGGGTGGAACTGCACCGCAGCAATCGGTTCGCTGACATGCTCGATGGCCATCACCACGCCATCGTCTGTCACCGCGGTGACCTTGAGTTCCGCCGGCAGGCAAGCGGTGTCCGCGATCAGCGAGTGATAGCGCCCGACGGTGATCTCGGACGGCAGGCCGGCAAACAGATGGCCGGGCTCGCTGATGTGGATGACAGACGGCTTGCCGTGCATCGGCAGCTTGAGCTGGTCGAGGCGGCCACCGAAATATTCCGTCAGCGCCTGCAGGCCGAGGCACACGCCGAAAATCGGCAGGCCACGCGCCCGCGCCCGGGCGATGGTGCCAGAGCAGTCGAAATCCGACGGGCGGCCGGGGCCGGGCGACATGACGACGAGATCGGGATCGACCCGGTCGAAGGCATCGTCCAGAACCGGCACGCGCAGGGTGGTGACCTCGGCACCGGTGCGGCGGAAATAATCCGCCAGCGTGTGCACGAAGGAGTCCTCGTGATCCACCAGCAGGATGCGGCGATGGCTGGCACCCTTCTTCGTTTCCGCCTCGCGCGCCTTCGGCAGTGGCTGCCCGGCCTCGCGGATCGCGGCCAGCATGGCGCTTGCCTTCAGCTCGGTCTCGCGCTCCTCCTCCATCGGGTCGGAATCGAACAGCACCGTCGCCCCGGCCCGGACCTCGGCAATGCCATTCTTGATGCGCACGGTGCGCAGCGTCAGGCCGGTGTTGAGGTCGCCGTTGAAATGCACGATGCCGATGGCGCCTCCGTACCATGCGCGGGAGCTTTTCTCATGCTCCTCGACAAAGCGCATGGCCCACTTCTTCGGCGCCCCGGTCACCGTTACCGCCCACGCATGGGAGAGGAAGGCATCCAGCGCATCCATGCCGTCGCGCAGCAGGCCCTCGATGTGGTCCACGGTGTGGATGAGGCGCGAATACATCTCGATCTGACGGCGGCCGAGCACGCGCACGGTGCCGGCCTCGCAGACGCGGGCCTTGTCGTTGCGGTCCACGTCCGAACACATCGTGAGTTCGGCTTCATCCTTCTTTGAGTTCAGCAGCTTGCGGATCTGCGCCTCGTCCTCGATGGCGTCGCGGCCACGCGCGATGGTGCCGGAAATCGGGCAGGTCTCCACCCGGCGGCCGGCGGTGACGCGCACGAACATCTCCGGCGAGGCACCCACCAGCCACTCGGTCTCGCCGAGGTTCATGAAGAAGCCGTAGGGCGCCGGATTGGTGGCGGAAAGCCGCCGGCTGATGGCCGACGGCGGCGCCACGCAACGCTCGGTGAAGGTCTGCCCCGGCACGACCTCGAACAGGTCGCCGCGGCGGAAATAATCGAGCGCCTTGGTGACAGTCTGCGCATATTCGCCGGGCACGTGGTCGCCACGCGACACTTCGGTATCGGCGGCGCGGAACGGCGCCTTGGCGCCATCGCGCGGCAGGCCGGCGGTGGAGGCGCCGCGGGCGGCGAAGTCATATTCATAGACGGTCGCGCGGCGGGCGTAGTGATCGACGACGAGAATCTGGTCGGGCAGGTAAAGCACCAGGTCGCGCTGGTCGTCCGGGCGCTTCAGCTTCAACTCAAGCGGCTCGAACTGGAAGGCGAGGTCGTAGCCGAAGGCGCCGGCGAGGCCGAGATGGGGGTCTTCGTCGGCGCCGAACAGCGCCACCAGCTCGCGCACGGCGGTGAACACCGTGGGCTGGCGCGAGCGCTCCTCCTCGGTGAAGCTGCCTTCCGGCTCCGCCACGCGCAGCACGAGGCGTGCCTCGTCGCCGGCGGCCCGCAGCAGCACCGGGTTGGCGGTCAGCGCCTTTTCGATTGCCGGCAGCAGCACGCGGCCGCGCGCATTGAGCGCCGTCACCGTCACTTGCCGGCCCTTTGCCTCCACCACCAGCGGCGGGTTGACGAAGGCGATGTCCCAGCGGGTGTAGCGGCCGGGAAACTCATAGGACGACGAAAACACCGCGCCCCGCTCGGAATCGAGCCGGTCGACCCAGTTGCCGATGGCGCCCTGATAGGTGATGTCGCGGGCCGCACGCGTGACGGCGATGCCGCCGCGGGTGACATAATGCAGTTCGGCCGAGCCGCCCATCTGTTCACTCTCCTTCAAACTTGAACCGCCGGTTCGGGCGGGCGGCTGAAAACGAAAACAGGGCCGCCCGGTTTACCCGTAAGCGGCCCTGTTTTCGTCTTCACATGGGTCAGAAGTCCGATGCGCACGAAGGCAAGCCCGCCCTTAGAGGACGCGCCACCACCAGTTCGT
>DAIPYB010000042.1:0-11641 GCA_036782955.1 Pseudoxanthobacter sp.
AGCGTCTTGCGCACGGCCTGTTCCACGCCAGCCACGGTGTCGGCGTCGTCGATGTCGATATCAACGACTTGGAGGCCATCGGCCAAAACGCCGGTGCTTTGTGCCCATGGGGTGGCCTTGGCGTCCGGGCCGGCGCACGGCGGCGGGTTTCTGCGCGCATCTTCGGTCCAGCCGGTGCCGCTCGGCGCCTTCTGCTTGCTTTTCACCGGCACCGGTCGGAAGCCATTGGCCCACAGGGTCTTGCGATATTCAACGATGGACATGTCAGAACGGGGCCTCGTAGCTGTCGATAATCTCCTTCAGTGCCGGGCCGAAGGCCGAGATAATCGTCGTGACGTACTGGTCGTATTCTTCGGGGGAGATGCTTCCGAGATCGGTCTTGCTGATCTGCATGAGGTATTCGCCGCCAGCCATGCCGGCCAGTTGCGCCGCCTTGCGCTCGCACCGGTCAAATTCCTTGGGCATGAGACTTGCCGCCTTTCTGGTCATTTTGATGTGATCCTCGCAAGCCCACACCACGCGCATGGGCCGCGTGTGGGTGAGCGGCATTCCGAGGCCGCAGTCGGCGCGCCGGCAGCACCAGCAGATGTGACGGTCGCTCGGCCGACCGACGGCAAAAGACAGGATGCTCATTCCGCCGCCTCGCTCTGTTCAGGAGCGCCGATCCGCCACGCATCGACCTTGATGTACTTGCCGTCCTTGCGCAGTCGCACGGCGCTGATCGGCCCCAGTTCGCCGGTGCGATCCAGCGCCTCTGTCACGGTGGCCGGAGAGGGCAGGCGGCCGCCCAGCCGGCGCCACAAAGTCTCTGCACGCGCCGAAGCCGGCCCGCCGTGTTCCAGCGACAGCCATTCGGTGACGATCATGCCGCCACCCATGTCGATGGAAATCTTCAGACTGTCGGGGGATCCCCATTTCACATGCCGGTCGAACGTCACCCCGAGCACCGGCGAGAACGGGTTCTCGGCCGGCGCCGTGGCCGGCGCTGCGGTGGAGAGGATCGGCGTGGTGTCCGGCACAGCCTCGTGGGTGGCCACGCTGTCGGGAGGAAATTCATGGCCGCAATACGGGCACTCGGCTGCATCGAGCGCTGCCTGCTCCCGACAGGACGGGCACGTCTTGGTGCGCACGTCGTCTTTCTCGACCTTCTCGTCGGGCTCGCCCTTGCCCGCGCCCTGCTTGCGTGGCTTCACGGCATCAATGGGACCATGCCGGCGGATGTTGCCGCCGAAATCGAGAATCAGGCAGTCCGGCTTCGGCCCGGCGGCGATGGCCGCGTGTCGACCTTCTTCGGTCGAAAGATCATGCCCATGCGCATAGACCGGCCGGAAGCCGCGCCCGACGATCTGAACATATTTGACCGTCGAGAGCGTGCTCATCAGCATGGCGATCAGATCGACATGCGGCGCGTTAAAACCCGTGGTCAGCACGCCAACGCTGGTCAGCGCCCGGATGCGCTTGGCCTTGAACGCGGCGATGATGCTGTCGCGCTCACCGGCTGGCGTCTTGCCGGAAATGACTTCGCAGGAGAAGCCGTGCCGGCGCACCTCATTGCGCACATCGGTGGCGTGCTGCACGTCGTGGCCGAACAGCAGCCAGCCATTGCGTTCGCGCCCGGCCTCTACGATCTCGTCCACCGCAGCTTCGACGAGGCCCGGCGCCCGCACGCGCTCTTCCATCTCGGCCGCCACGAACTCGCCGGCGCGAACGTGCAGCCCTTTGGTGTCGATCTGCACGTTCGTCTCGGGCGAGCGCAGCGGCGAGAGATAGCCTCCGGCAATCAGGTCCGAGACGTTCAGATCATAGACGATGTCGTCGAACAGGCGATCATCGCCGCGATCCAGCCGGCCGCTGTCGAGCCGGTAGGGTGTTGCCGTCAGCCCCATGATCCGCAGGTGCGGCACGCGCTCGCGCACCGCCGCGATGAATTTGCCATAGCGCGTGTTCGCCTCTCGGCCGATCAGGTGCGCCTCGTCGATGATCAGCACATCGAAGCCGCCCAGCAGGCCGACCTTGTTCCACACGGACTGGATGCCCATGAACATGATGCTGCGACGGATGTCGCGCCGGTTCAGGCCGGCCGAATAGATGCCAACCGGCGCGCCGCGCCAGATGCGCAGCAGTTCCTGCGCATTCTGGCTTACCAGTTCCTTGACGTGGGTGACGATGCCAATGCGCAGTCCGGGCCAGCCGTCGAGCAGCTTCTGGCACATGGCGGCAATGACGAGGCTCTTGCCCCCGCCCGTCGGGATCACGGACAGAGGATTGCCGCCGCCATTGGCCCAGTAACTGAAGGTCGCATCGATGGCGGATTGCTGATAGGGGCGAAGGGTGATGGTCACAGGCATGCCCTCCACGTCTGCGCTTCCGGCCCACCAAACAGACCGTCCTTGCCGGGCTTCAGCAGGCCGGTGTCGATGGCCTCCTGCGCGGAGGCTGGGCCGCAGGCATCTCCGCTGGGCCAGAACCAGAATTCCGGACCTGTCTCGCGCAGTTGCTTCACCATCACCTCGCCGGCAAAGCAGCGGTCGATGACGTGCTGCACGCGCTTCGGCAGCAACGGCTCATCATCTTCATTGATGGGTTCATTTTGCATCATGGATCACCTCCATGAGATCGTGAGCCACGAACTCTGCCACCGCGCGGTCCGTGATCCGCCGGATGCCATAGGTCACGAAATCGCTGTTGCCGCGGTCGCGGTTGCAGCCGGGACAGGCGAGAACGAAATTCCCGGATGTGTCCGGACCGCCATTCTGATGCGTGATGACGTGATCGAGCGTCGGGAAATTGCGGGGCAGGGGATGTTTGCGCTTCTCCGCCTTGGTCGGCCGGCGGATCAGCACCATGTCGCACCAGAAGCAGCGATTTCCGTCGCGTTCCATGACCACGCGCCGCATCGCCGGGCGCTCGGGAAGGGGGCGAGACATCAAAATCCCCCCTTCGCATCATCGCGCGTGAGGATCGCCGGCTGCGGTCCGGGTCGCTGGTCCTGATACTTTCCGCGATAGGGCTGATCGGTCGGCCGGTCGAGCATTTCAAACACGGCCTGCGCAATGGGCGTGCGCGCCGGGATTTCGATGATTTCGTCGGTGAGGTTGGAAATTTCGAGGGTCAGGATCCCGCGCCAGCCCGGCTCGGCCACGGTATTATGCACCTGAAAGCCGGTCCGGATGTTCGTCGACTTGTCCTTGATATCCATCGCCAGATCGTCGGGCAGGTCGAAATACTCCATGCTCGACGCAAGCCTGAAGGCGCGCGGCAACAGGACAATCATCTCGCGGATGCGGATGTCGTAGCCAGCGGCGCTGAGGCCGAAAGTGCGCCCGTTGAACTGGCTGCGCTCATGGAAAGGCACGATCATTCCGTGTTCGCGGCAGCGCTGGCGGATGGTCTGGGCCGAAAGGCGCATGTCAGTTTCCTCCCGTGCCGGCGCTGTCGCGCCACGTCGATCCGTCAGCGAGGCGGTAGTCGATCCATTCCTCGTCCGGGTTTGCGTCGGTCTGCTCACCCGGCACGAGGTCGGGCAGGTAGAGGTGATTGGGGCATCCCGCCCTCTGATCGTCGGCGGAAAGGTCGCGGCTGTGCCGTGCGCAGGTCCACCGGCCGTCGTCGCCGTCTGTCAGAGCGGTGGCGTGGATGCAGGTTCGGCAGGTGCGGCGCGGCCAGCGCTGGCCATGACACAGCGCCGAGAAGCGACAGCGGCGGCACTGCCACGCACCGGGCGCCTTCTCGTCCTCATGCAGCCTGGGCGGCACTCGTTGGCTACCCACGAGGCGCTCGATGTCGCTCGTCAGCCGTGCGGCGAAGAACGGATCAGCCTCGATGCGCTCAAGGTGCAGTTCGTCTGTGCCGAGATTGACAGCCAGCACCGCCGCGCGCCGCCTCCCATAGGCAGCCATGCCAAGCTGGAGCGCTGCATAATCGGCTGGCCGCGCCTTGGCGACGCCTTCCTTCATCAGCTTCTGGAAGGCGGTTTCGCACAGCGCGCGCATCATCATGACGTGCGCGGTCGCCGGCGCCTCCGGCAGTCCGGTGGCCATGGCCGGGATTTCGAGATGGCAGTGGCCGCCGGCGATATTGACCGTCCAGTTGCGATAGGTAGACAGATCGACGGTTTCGACCTTGACGCCGGCCATCGACAGCACGTCGATCAGATCGGTTTCCGCCGCGCGCTTGCGGTCGAAGTGGCGCAGTTGTGCCGGCTCAAACGGCTCCGGCGGAAGCACCCACACGAAATCAAGAAAGGCAGCCCGCTGGCAGTCGCCCATCATCATGAACAACGAAATGCGGGGCGGGTCTTTGCGTGCGCCCGCCTCGGCGCGTCGCGCGTCGATGGTGTCGATGGTGGGGGACCTGGTTGTGAATACGGCCATCAGCGGATGCCTCCGCTGCGGTCGAACTTGATCTTGAGAATGCGGGCACCGGGGTATTGGCGCCGGATGAAATTGCGGATTTCATCCGGCTTTTCCGCCGGAACCGTCGCAACGAGCCTGTCACCTTCAGGTCGCTCGATATGAACACGGAAGAGCGTGGAGGAGGTGTCAGCGTTCATTCGCCACCTCCCGTCATCGCATCCGCATCGGCGGGCGACGGCTGCTCGATCCACTGGGGCAGCGCCGGATCGATGGTGGACCGGCACGGCATGATGAGGCCGAAGCCCTGCACATCTCGGTTGGACGCGAATACGAAGTGCGTGTCCTTATCCGGCGCGCTGATGAGTTCACCGCAAGACGCAAAGACGCGATAAAGCTGGTAGGCGTTGATGCCGGATGGCGTCAGCGCATTGATGATGGGAGCGAGGACATGAGCGTTAAGCGTTGCCGGAGCCCGATCAGGATCGGGGCGCCCCCTTATCAGCGCGCGCCACTGGGGGAATGTCCCGTCGATCAGGGTTGTGGCCAACTGGAAGGCCGCAACTCGCCCGTTGGGCTGGGCAACGAGAGGCCATGCATCCGTTTCCGGTGTTGCGTTGTCGGATGATCGCCATACCGCAATGGCCGCACGATTGTTCGCAACGATCAGGCTGAAGCTCCCGACCGGAAACAAATCGCCCCAAGGCAATTTCGGTTTCTTGATGGATCGCATCATGTCGCGTGTCAGCCGGACGATGCCGGAACCGCCCTCGACGACACCATCCGGATCGCGGATGCAGACGAGCGAATGGCCGTTCGTTGCCACCAGCAGCGCGCCGCCCTCGGGGCTCGGCTCGACATGGACACCGTTCAGGTAGTAGCGGGTTCCACCATTGGCGGCGCAAAGCGCCGCGCGACGAAACAGGTCAGCCGACACGATGCAGCGGAAGGCGGTATTTTCGGTTGCGGTGTTGTTCACAGCGCGCGCTCCTTGCTGGAAGTCACGCCGGCCGGCAGAGCACCCTTGGTTTTGCGGTAGGCGCGCGCCGCCGTGATGATCGCGGCCGCGATCTTCTCGTCGAGCTGGCCGTCGGCGGCTTTCATCAGGGTCCGAATGGCCTTCACCGGGTCATCGACGGTCAGCGTTTCAGCGGAGCGCAGGCCAAGCGACCGGCCGAAGCCGCCGCTTACCTTCACCTTCGCATCGCGCTGGGCGCGCGCGGCTTCGCGCTCGGCCAGCTTTGCGTCATGGAAGGCCGCATCGGCCTCTTCCACGGCGCCGCCCACATCGGTGCATTCGCCGGCAGCCGCATTGTCGATAGCCTCCCGCTCGCGCGCTTCGGCTTCGAGCGCAGCCTGGCGGGCTTCTTCGGCGCGGGCCGCTGCGGCGCGGGCTTCGGCTTCGAGCCGTTCTTCCTCGGCCGCCATCCACGCGCCGACGCGATCCGACAGCACATCGCGCAGGTGCCTCAACTTGCCAATCAGCGGCTTGTAGATGCCGTTGATGTCGGCCACCTGCTGATTGAGGGGCCGCACGAGGCCGTCGCGCGTCTCGTCGAGTTCTTTCTCGTGGCTGCGCAGGGCATCGATATGCGGCTTCAGCGCGGCGGCATCGGCTTTCGTCACCACGGCCGGAAACCGCTCAGCGGCATCGCTTGCCAGCTTGAAAGCGGCATTGGCGTACTCGATGGGCGTCGGGGCGGTCGCCGGTGTGGCTTCTTCCGGCGGATAATTGCCGCCGATCCGGGCGCGCGGGTTGTCAGTCAAAGAAGTGTCGTTCATCGTCGCGGTCTCGCTCGATGTTGAAAATGTCCTGCGGGGAAGGGCGGTCGGTGAGGTTTGGCGACTGTGGCCGACCGCCCGGCTGGCTTACCGGTCCCAGGGCATCCGGCCACCGTTGGCGCCGGCCTGCTGGTTGTTCTGGTGCTGCTGATAGGCCTGCGTATGCTGCTGGTTCTGCGGCGGCTGATAGGTCTGCTGGCGGTTCTGCTGCGGCGCCGGGCGCGACTGCGGTCCGGGGTTCTCGAACGGGCGCACCTTGCCGATCTCATTGTTCGCGCCGTAGCGCCCGTCCTCACTCGGCTTGGTGTGACGGACGGCGCCGATGAACGGCCGGTGATGGAAAGCCGTCGTGTCGCCCGGTACGGCCGAGAGGCCGACAGCGCGCGTCAGATTGGACAAAAAGCGCTGGGCGATATTCTGCGCCTGCGCGCTGGTCGGATGCCGGTTGCAGTAATTTCCGAAAACCTTCCGGCCGCGCATCTGGCCGTCGATGATCGTGAAGGTCAGCTTCACCAGTTCGACGCCATTGTCCTTGCGGATCGCGTCGGAATCGCTGACTTCCATCGGGTACTCGCCGACCGGAAGCAGTTCATATTCATCCGGCGGGAGTTCTTCGGGGTTGAAAGTGCTCATCTGAGCCATGGCTTTTCTCGCTGTTGGCAGTGGAACTGAGGTGCCAGACGTCGAATAACCTTTGGGTTGCGGTCTTCGTCAGGACGCCGGGCTCCGGCTGGGCCGGATGGGTGAAAGAGGGGAGAGAGCGTCGGGAACATTCTGGGTTGCGGTCCCCAATAGGACGCTCTCTCATCCGCCCTTGGGCGGAAGCTGTCAGGCCGCCGTCTGCTGTTCCGGCGCGGCGGGCTGCGGCAGGAAGGGCGCGAGCGCGGCATAGCCCTGACCGGGCCTGAACAACAGCTTCTCGGGCATCTCGGCGCCGAAGCGGTTTTTGGCGACATAGGCCGGCCGGCCGACGGTGTTGATCCAGACCGACGAACCGCCGCTGCCCAGCGCGCGCTCCTTGTTGAAGCCGGACTCTTCCTTCTGGATGGTCACGTCTTTCTTGAGAAGGAGGATGGCGTCCATCTCGCGCTCGATCTCTCCGACCAGCTTATCGTGCATGTCGATGGCGTATCGGTCGTACGAAACGCTCTCAGGATCGTCGAACCGCTCAATCTTGGAGTGCGCGATCAGCACCACCATCATGCCGCGATGGTTCCGAAGCAGGTTGATCGCCTCGATGAACTCCATGATGATGTTACGGGCATAAACGTAGCCCTTGCCATATCCGAAATCTTCGATGTTTTTCTTGCGGTTGCCCTTGTCGTCGCCGCGCTCGCAGGTTTCGACGAAAATCATCTTCTGAAGCGCGGAAACGGAGTCGATGACCACGGTTTTGAAGTCGTGCGGCTGCTCATAAAGTTCGCCGATGGCCTGCATCACGTCGCGATAGCTCTGGAGGTGGCCGAAGGAGACGATCTCCGTGCCGGCAGGCGTGCCGTCTTCCGTCTGAAGGAAAACCGGGTTCGGGAATTCGGCGCCGAGCGTGGTCTTGCCGATGCCGGGCGGTCCATAGATCAGGATGCGGGCCGGCTTATCGGCGGTGACGCGGCGCAGGTTGGCAATGCTGACGGCCATGGTCGGTGTCCTTGGCTTGTGGGAAAGGCGGATCAGGTGGCGACGGATGCTTCGTGTCGCCGGGTGACGCGGATCAGGCCCCATTCCTCAAGGATGTCCTGAGCGGCATCGCGCGATCTGGCGATGGCCCACGGGGCGCCGATGGCATGACACTGGTCGCGGTATTCGCGCTGTTCCTTCCGCAGGCCGTTCTTGCCGACCTTCAGTTCCAGCGAATGCGCGACGCAGGTGTCAGGATGAATGATGATCAGGTCGGCGACACCGGCGCGCTGGCCGGTGGCCTTCATGCGCTGCGCGGTGCGGATGCTGCGCTTGCCGCCATTCGGCACGGCAAACCAGATGGCGCCGGGAATGAGACTGGTGATGAGCATCTGCACGATCTCGTGCTGAAGCGCATCCTCGCCGGAGAGGCGCACGGCGGCGCTCATTGCACTGCCTCGGACTGCTTGTGAGCGACCGACGGCCGCTTCCGGCGTGGCGCTGTCCGCGCGGCATTAATGTCTCTGGGCCACGGCACTTCGGCCGGCCATGGGAGAGTGCGGGGCCACGCTTTAACGAACCAGCCCATGGCGCGGTCGTAGAGGCGCACCGTGAAGGAGGCATCCTCTTCGAGGATACGGTTCAGGAAACGCCAGTCACCGACCGCCCGTGTGGAGATGGTGGTGATCGTGTCTCCGGTGTGCGCGGAGTATGCCTCGGCGCACGTTCTGAGGTGGGTGCGAAGTTCCTGTTCCATGGTCGGAAAGATGGATTAAATCCGAACTCAACGCAAGAGGGGTCTCGCAGAAAAAAATCCATCCGTTTGCGGCTTTTTGTACGGGAAAAATCCGGTTATAAAATTATCAGATCGCACGAGGCGCGCGAAAGGAGCCGGATATGGAAATCAGTGATCTGGCGCGTAGGGTTGTTGAAAGGCTCGAAGCGCTGAACCTGACGGCTTACGAGGTCGAGCGGAAAATGGGGAAGTCGAAGGGCTTTCTCTACGACTTGCTGGCCGGCAAGAAAGAGACGATCCGCGGAGCCGAAAGTCAGGCTGCGCTGGCGAGTATCCTGCAGACGAACCGAAGCTGGCTGTTCTTTGGTGCTGGCGATGCACAGGATAAGGATGGCGCTGTTTCGGCGCAGGAAACACCGGGTCTGGAGCACTACGTTCTCAGTGAACCATTTGAAATAGAAGGCGCTATTTCGGTTTCCGGACTTCGCCGGCGGCGAATAAAGATACTGGCCGTTGATCGTGCGACACGTCGGTTTGTCGGGATCGACGGCGAGCGGGCGGCGCCCGTGCACGGTGTGATCGGAGATCCGGTCTTTGCTATGGGGGGCAACGGTTATCTCTCGGCCATCGCTTCCGGCAGCGAGTTGGATGCGCTCGGGAAGGAAATCGAAATGGCGCCCGGCCGCACGGTCTTCTTTGTGGTCGCAACGGCCGCCGATCTGGAGAAATGCGAGACGGCATGATCCATGCCGACACCTGGTGAGGCGATATGGAACGGCCCGCGACCTGCGGGCCGTTTTTTTATGATCAGATAAAATCCTAATATTTTGGGGTTGACGGCGGAATAAATCCGCATGATCATGCCTCGCATCGTGACAGACCGGTGCGAGGAAATCCATGAAACAGGCCGACAAGTCGCCCGACGGGCGCACGCTTGAGCATGCCGATGAAGAGGCCGCCTATCTGGCTGCGGCTGTCGGCGCCCTCGGGGATCGCCACGCCGCTGCGAAGCCGCACGATGATGGAAGCCGCGATGAAGAGTGAATTCATCGTTGGCGATGTCGTCGCCCTCAGGAGCGGCGGGCCTAGCATGACCGTCACGCACATTGATCGCGGCGTGGTCTACCTCGCATGGCACGCCGAGGACCGCTCGCTTCAGATGGCGAGCCTGCCGGGTGGCGCGCTGGTCTCCGTAAGACAGCAATCCCGTCTCGGGAAAGAACTCGACGACGACATTCCGTTCTGAGGGGCGGATCGGCTGGCTGGTAGGTGTCCAGAAGAGCGGCGCAACCCAAGTGGCGCGCGATGCCTGCCAGCCATCCGATCCGCCTCCGGGCGGATGAGAGAGCGTCCATGTTTCAGGCGCAACCCATGGATCGACCGACGCTCTCTCCCTTCTTTCACCAATCCGGCCCGGCCGGAGCCCGGCGTCCTTCGCGCCCGCGCAACCCATTTAGACGCAGACGCCGGGCAACATTCAACCAATCCGCCACGGCGGACGAGAGAGCGTCCAGCGGCAGCACGCAACCCATCCCGAGATTGACGCTCTCTCCATCTTTCACCCATCCGGCCCAGCCGGAAGCCCGGCGTCCAAGAACCATGCGCAACCCAGTGGCGGAGCGACGCCGGGCAAACCTTTCGGAGCCAGACCATGCAGACCCAGACGGCAACCATCTCCAAACCGCGCACCGCGCCTGGCGGCAGTTCCGAGGCCGCCCTTCGCATCATTCATATTGCGCGCTCATGCCTTGCTGCTGCGGGAAATGACGTGGAGGAAGCCGTATCCGTGATGGTGGAGATGCTGTCCGACGACGAGACCCTGCAGGCTGTTGTCGATGACGCGGTGCAGATGGTCGCCGTGACGGCGGTCGGTGCGGCTATGCGCCGTGAGCGTGCCCAGATCGTCCGGGCGGCGATGCGACCGGCGCTCCCCGATGGTCGGAGCCGCGCTGCGGCCTTCGTATCGAGCGTCAGCATGTCGATGCTGGATTTCCCGCTGGCTGGCGGTCAGCGTCTGGGAGCCGCCGTGCGCTCCGATGTCGAACGGCAGGCTGCGCTCTACGAAGAACACGCCAGCGATATGAGCCACAAGGCCCGCTGGCTGCGCCGGATCGCGGAACGGATGCCCGAAGGCCGCGCGGTGGGCGATGTGCTCGACGAGATGACCGTTGCCGCCCTGTTCCGGGAGGCCAGTCATGCTTGATTTCAACAACGAGATCGCCGGTGACGGCGAAGGTGCGGGCGTCCGTTCGTCCAACGCAGTCCACTTCGTGGCCGACGCCAGCACCACTAAATCCCGCCGCAAGGCGGGGAAGATCGACGGCCAGTGTACGAGCGCTACCAACTTGCCTCGCGCCGACGATCTCCGCTTCTCCGATCCTGTCGTGATGCAGATCGTGCAGGCGCACCGGCAGCGACGACGCTGGCTCAAGGCGCGCAACAGTCTGATCCTTCAGGCCAAGGCTTTTGCCCGCGCCGTGATCGGCGGGGAAGGCGACGAGAGTAAGAAGGCGGCCAACGCGGCATATGACCGGATTGCCGCCGGGAAACCGGTGCCGGAAGATGCCCTGCTCGAAATGTGCCTCGTGCCGTTCATGCCGGCCATCGCCCGGTTCGACGAGGAAATGAAGCCGGTCGAGAAGCAAATGGAGAAGCTGGCAAAGCAGCTTCCGGTGGCCGATTTCGTGAAAGGAACGCATGGCGTTTCGCTCGGCTCGCTGGCCGTCATCGTCGGAGAGGCCGGCGACCTGAGCGAATACCGCTCCATCATGGCGGTCTGGAAGCGCCTCGGCATGGCTGTCATTGACGGCGAGCGCCAGCGCAAATGCGCCGATGCTGATAAGGCCATCCTGCACGGCTACTCGCCGGCCCGACGGTCTGCGGTGTGGAATATCGGGAACGGGCTGATCGGCGGCATGGGACTCGGCAAGCGCCCCTTCGTCGGCGAGGACATCGACCTGCGCGAAGACTGGCACCCCTACGAGAAGCTGTTCGTGCTGCGCCTGCGGTATGAGGCGGAAAAGAACCCCGAGCACCGCCGGCCGGACACGAAGGACGGCAAGGAAAGCTACTCGAAGGCCGCCTCCGCACGAGCCAAGCGATATGTCGAGAGGCGCTTTCTGCGCGATCTGACCATCGAGTGGCGACGCCAGACCGG
>DAIPYB010000043.1:0-11545 GCA_036782955.1 Pseudoxanthobacter sp.
TGGCGATCGAGACGGCACGGCGCACGGGCATGAATGGCCCTCTGGCGAATGCGAACATATGCTTCCGGATCGTCAGGACCATATTCGCCGCGCCGCGCGAGAAAGCGGTGCATGGGCAGCGTCAGGTTGCCCGGCCGTACGAGATGCTCCGGCAAGCCGAACAGCGCGCGGAATGCCGGGTTCGCGAAAGCAATGCGGCTCCGGGCATCCAGCACCAGCAGACCCTGATCGATCCGGGAAAGCGACCCGAGCAGAAGGGCGATCACGTTGGCCGGCGGCAGATCCACGGCACCGGACGCGGCCTCGTCCTGCACCGGCGCCACGGGCTTTTGCGCTCCGGCGCGACGGGCCGGGGAAGAAGACAACGGCATCGGTGAGGCAGACGGACCGACGGCCGCCCGCACCCTTGGCTGCGCGCCCTGCGGCGGGGCCGGTGCCACGTCATCGGCGGTGGCAGCCGGCCGGCGGGCCGGCAAAAGCGGCCGGGGACGCCCGGCAACCGGACCCGCGCCGGGTGGGCCGGCAGGCTCGCGTGGGCTCATGGCCGCTCTCCTCGCCTCCAGGGCTCCATGCCTCTGCGCCCCGACAGATGCGCGGGGAAGCTGTCCTTTGAAACGGTGGACGGGCCAGTATAGGGGCCATGCCCCACGCCCCGCCAGACACAAAGCAAAGCAGCCTGCAACCGGCCTTGCCGCCGGAGTAAGCATGCGGACCGCCACCGTTGACAGGCATCGCCCCGCTGCCGCTCCGGCCGGTGACAACCCTGCCCTGCCAACCGCCCCATGTCGGTAACTTCTGGTGGCCGGTCCCGGAAATTTGTTCCGCGATGCAGACCCCTTCGCGAAGGCCCGGAAAGAACATTCGGCAAACTGCCCTTTGCAGGGAAACAAATTTGCGTCCGGGCCGTCCCCATTGCAACGCACGCGTCTTATCTGAAATCTATCCAATCTGTAGATTTCTCCCATGGCCGGATAACGGCCCCAAGCCCTGCCTTTATCGGCAAAGCCCTGCCCTTCATTGGGATGACCGCCGTGACCGAAGTGCCCGCAACACTGCCCGTTCTGGATATTTCCCGCCTCGATGCATCGCCCGACGGGCGAGAGGCCTTTCTCGCCGACCTGCGCGATGCCGCACGCCGGTTCGGCTTTTTCTACCTTTCCGGCCACGGCATTCCGGATGCAGTGGTCAGCCGCCTGATCGCATCCTCCCGGCAGTTCTTTGCCCTGCCGGAAGACGAGAAACTCGCCATCGAGATGGTGAACTCGCCGCACTTTCGCGGCTACACCCGCACCGGCCTCGAACTGACCCGCGGCCGGCCCGACTGGCGCGAACAGATCGACTTCAATTCCGAGCGTCCCCGCCGGACGCTGACATCCGACAGCAAGCCGTGGGCGCGCCTGCAGGGCCCCAACCAGTGGCCTGCCGCCCTGCCGGAACTGAAGCCCGTCGTCACCGACTGGCAGGACCGGCTGACCGCGCTCGGCATCCGCGTTCTGGAAGCCTTCGCCCTGGCGCTCGGCCAGTCGCGCGATGTGTTTTCGCCCATCTACGCGCACGCCCCCAACCAGCACCTGAAGCTGATCCGCTATCCCGGCCGGGCCGCGGATGCCGGCAATCAGGGCGTGGGTGCCCACAAGGATTCCGGGTTCCTGACCCTGCTGCTGCAGGACGTCGAAGCCGGTCTCGAAGTAGAGCTCGATGGCAACTGGATCGCGGCACCGCCGATCCCGGGCACGTTCGTGGTGAACATCGGCGAGATCCTGGAGATGGCCTCGGACGGCTATCTGCGCGCCAATGTGCACCGGGTCGTCAGCCCGCCCGCCGGTCGCGACCGGCTGTCCGTGGCGTTCTTTCTCGGCGCCGACCACGACGCCGTGGTGCCGCACCTGCGCCTGCCGGCCGAGCGCGCGGCCGAGGCGCCGGGGGCGGCGCAGGAGCCCGACAATCCGCTGTTCTACGAAGTCGGCCGCAACTACCTCAAGGGCCGGCTGCGGTCGCACCCCGATGTCGCCCGGCGCCATCACCCGGACCTGATCGACGCCAGCGCCCCTGTCGTCGCCAGCGCCTACTGAACCGGCGGTTCCGGCCGTAACCGGCCGCCCCGCCTTGTCCTCGCATCCCTGTTTGACCGGCGCCGGAAACACGGTGTTCCGGCGGAGGCCTCCTCATGTCCCGTTCAAACCTCAGGCCCGAAACCCTCGCCATCCATGGCGGAAACTGGCGCAAGGACCCCACCACCGGCGCCGTGGCGGTGCCGATCTTCCAGACCACGTCCTATCAGTTTCAGGATACCGGCCACGCCGAGCGCCTGTTCGACCTCTCGGAGGCCGGCCACATCTACACCCGCGTCTCCAACCCGACGCAGGAAGCCTTCGAGACGCGGATCGCGGAACTGGAAGGGGGCGCCGCCGCCCTCGCGGTTTCCTCCGGGCAGGCAGCCTCTGCGTTTTCGGTGCTGAATCTGGCTGAAGCCGGCGACAATTTCGTGGCCTCGACCGATCTCTACGGCGGCACATGGGCACTGTTCGCTGCCACCCTCGCCCGCTTCGGCGTGGAAGTCCGTTTCGTCGATCCCTCCGACCCGGAGAATTTCCGTCGCGCAACGGACGAGCGCACCCGCGCCTATTATGCGGAAACCCTGCCCAATCCGAAGCTGGCTGTGTTCCCCATCCGCGAAGTGGCGGCGATCGGCCGTCCCCTCGGCATTCCGCTGATCGTCGATAATACCGCCGCCCCGCTCACCGTGCGCCCGTTCGAGCACGGCGCCGCCGTGGTGGTCTACTCGGCCACCAAATATATCGGCGGCCACGGCACTTCCATCGGCGGCATCATCGTCGACGGCGGCAATTTCCCCTGGGAGGACTTCCCCGAGCGCCAGCCGCTGCTGCACCGGCCCGATCCCAGCTATCACGGTGCGGTGTGGGTTGAGGCGGTGAAGCCGCTCGGGCCCATTGCCTACGCGATCCGCGCCCGCACCACGCTGCTGCGCGATATCGGCGCCGCGGTCTCTCCGTTCAACGTCTTCCAGTTCATTCAGGGCCTCGAAACGCTGCCGCTGCGCATCCGCCAGCACAATGCCAATGCCGAGGCGGTGGCGCACTTCCTGCAGAAGCATCCGAAGGTCACGCGCGTGATCTATCCCGGCTTCGCGGAGGGCGAGGAGAAGCGGCGCGCGCAGACCTATCTCAACGGCGGCTTTGGCGCGCTGGTCGGCTTCGAGGTGGAAGGCGGGCTTGAGGCCGGCCGTCAGTTCATCGAAGGGCTGGAGCTGTTCTACCACGTCGCCAATATCGGCGATGCCCGGTCGCTGGCCATTCACCCGGCCTCAACCACCCATTCGCAGCTCTCCCATGAAGACCAGCTGCGCACCGGCGTGACGCCGGGCTATGTCCGTCTTGCCATCGGCATCGAGCATCCCGACGACATCATCGCCGATCTGGCGCAGGCGCTGGAGAAGATCGGCAGCGGTGCGGAACAGACCCGCGCCGCCGCCGAATAAGCCGCCGAATGCCGGCCGCCGGCTTGTCCTTGCATCTTTCTCCGCAAGGGCCGGCCGGCGGCTTTTCGCGTTCGCTACCCAAGCTCAGGGAGTTTCCGCCCATGACGGCTGCCCTCTTCCGCCCCGATCCGCGGCTTGCCGGCCTCGACAGCGTGAACTGGGATCTCGACTCGGTCGTGGCGGCGCTGCGCCACTCGCGCGAGGTCAGCCACAACATCCGTCGCCACGCGGCCGGCGCCGAGCTGCCCTCGCGCAAGGCGCTGGAGGAAATCGTCGAGGGCCTGACGGCCGCGCTGTTTCCCAGCCATTTCGGCCCGCCCGACCTGACGACGGAGAGCGTTGATTATTTCGTCGGCTCCACACTGGCCGCCCACCTCAACAAGCTGGTCATCGAAGTGCGCCGGGCGCTCAGCTTCTCCGCGGGGGCATCGGACCCGACCGCCTACACCGAGGAAGCCTCGGAACTGACCCGCGCCTTCGCTGCCCGCCTGCCTGAAGTTCGCGGCCTTCTGGCCGACGATATCAAGGCGGCCTATCAGGGTGATCCGGCGGCAACCTCCTTCGCCGAAATCCTCATCGGCTATCCCGGCATGGTCGCGGTGCGCCATTACCGGCTGGCCCACGAGCTGGCGCGGCTCGGCGCGCCATTTCTGGCGCAGCTCATCTCCCGCATCGCCCATGCCCGCACCGGTGTGGATATCCATCCCGGCGCCCGGATCGGCCGGCATTTCTTCATCGATCACGGCACCGGCGTTGTCATCGGCGAAACCGCCGTCATCGGCGACCGGGTGCGCCTCTATCATTCGGTCACGCTCGGCACCAAGCGCTTCGAGACCGATGCGGAGGGCTCAATCGTCAAGGGGCAACCGCGCCATCCGATCCTCGAAGACGGCGTGGTGGTCTATGCCGGCGCAACCCTGCTCGGCCGGATCACCATCGGCGCCGGCTCGGTCATCGGCTCCAACGTGCGTCTCACCCATTCGGTACCGCCGGGCAGCGTCATCACCGCGCCGGTCCATCAGGAAGGCTGATCCGACAGCGCGGGCATTGCCGGCGGCACGCGCCAGCCGGCAATGCCCTTTGTTCCTTTATCCGCGATGGTCCACGACGCGCGCCAGCCTGTCGCCCAGCCATTGCAGGCCGCACACCAGCGCAATCAGCACCGCCACCACCGCAAGCATGACGCCGGTTTCGAAACGCTGATAGCCATAACGGATGGCCAGATCACCGAGGCCGCCGGCGCCGACCGCGCCAGCCATGGCAGATGCCCCGACGAGCGTGACCAGCGTCAGCGTGAAGCCGGAAACGAGGCCCGGCAGGGCTTCCGGTACCAGCACGTCGGTAATGATGGTGGTGCGCGTCGCCCCCATCGCCCGCACCGCCTCGACCAGCCCGCGATCTACCTCCCGCAGCGACACTTCGGCCATACGGGCATAATAAGGGATCGCCGCGATCGACAGTGGCACGATGGAAGCCGCCGTACCGATCGAGGTGCCAACGATCAGGCGCGTCAGGGGAATGAGCGCCACAAGCAGGATGATGAACGGCACCGAGCGGAAGCCGTTGACGACCGCGCCGAGAACCCTGTTGATCCAGGGGGCCTCGAAGATACCGCCCCGATCCGTGGTGGTCAGGATCAGCCCCAGCGGCAGCCCCGCGACCAGCGAGATGAGAGCGGAGGCGAAGGTCATCACCAGCGTCTCGCCAATCGACTGGATGAAGAGATCACGCAGCACGGACGACATCGTTCGCCTCCAGCTGTCCAAGAACGGTTACGGAAAGCAGGTCGCCGGCGACCGCATGCGCGCGCACCGCAGCTTCCGCGCTGGCTCCATCGGCCACCGGCAGCGACAGAAAGGCCGTTGCCAGCGCCACGCCCTGCACCTCGGCAAGGCCGCCGTGCAAAAGGCTTACCGGCGCACCGAGCGCGCGCGACAGTGCCGCGATCAGCGGGGCGCGGGCGCCCTCGCCCTTCAGGTCCACCCGCACCAGAACCGCGCCCTGCCCGGTGCCGGGCGGGCGCACCCGCGCGGAAAGGTCATCCGGCAGGCGCGGCGTCAGGGCAGCGAGCAGCGCCCGCGTCGTAGCCGCCTGCGGCGTGGCAAAGACCCGCCAGACCGGCCCCTCCTCCACGATGCGGCCGCCATCCAGCACCGCCACACGGTCGGCCACCTGCCGGATCACATCCATCTCGTGGGTAATGATCAGGATGGTCAGCCCGAGACGGCGGTTGATGTCGCGCAGCAATTCCAGAATCGACTGCGTCGTTTCCGGATCGAGCGCCGAAGTGGCCTCGTCACAAAGCAGCAGCACGGGATCGGCAGCAAGCGCGCGGGCAATGCCCACCCGCTGCTTCTGCCCGCCGGAAAGCTGCGCCGGATAGGCGCCTGCCTTCTCCGCAAGTCCGGTCAACGCCAGCAACTCGGCCACGCGCGCGGCGCGGCGGGCACGGGGCCAGCCCGCAATCTTCAGCGGCAGCGCCACGTTCGCGGCCACCGTCTTGGCGGAAAGCAGGTTGAAGTGCTGGAACACCATGGCGATGCGCCGGCGCTCCTCCTGAAGGGCCGCACCGGCGAGCGCAGTGATATCCCGCCCCCCAATCAGCACGCGGCCGCTGTCCGGGCGCTCCAGCGCGTTGATGCAGCGGATCAGCGTAGACTTGCCGGCCCCCGAGCGACCGATAATGCCCACGACCTCGCCGTGGTTCACGGTCAGCGACAGCCCGTCCAGAGCCGCGGTGGCGCCGAAGCGGCGAACGATATTCTCAAGCGTGACGACCGCCTCTGCGGGCCCGCGGGAAGGCTCGGTGGCGCTCATGCAGCATGTCTCCTCAAAACGGCTGCGATCCGGACCGCGGCAGGGCGGCCCGGATCGCGCCGGGAACAAATGAAAGCTGCCGGGCCGTTACCAGGCCGGAATGCCCGTGCCCTTGTAGGCTTTGGCGAGCGCCTGCTTGACCGCGTCGTTCTGGTAGGAGGCCACCAGAACAGGCACCCACGGCTGGTTCTGGTCACCCTCGCGCACGGCGATGAAGTTGCGATAGGGATTGTCGGCCAGCGGCTCCTGCGCGATGCGATCCTTGTCCGGGTTGAGGCCGGACTTGAATGCCCAGTCGGTGTTGACCACCGCCGCATCGAGATCGTCGATCGAGCGGCCGACGATGCCGGCATCGAGTTCCTTGATCTTCAGGTTCTTCGGATTGGACTCGATATCGGCCACGGTGGCGAGAATGCCGGTGCCCGGCTTGAGCTTGATCAGGCCGGCACCTTCCAGAACGCGCAGCGCGCGGCCCTCGTTGGAGGGATCGTTCGGCACGCCGATCACCGCGCCGTCAGGCAGCGCCGCGACCGAATTGAACTTCCGCGAATAAAGGCCGATCGGCCACACCGCCGTATAGCCGACGGGCACGATCTTGTAGCCTTGCGTCTTGATCTGGTTATCGAGATAAGGCTTGTGCTGGAAGGCGTTAGCGTCGATCTCCTTGTGTGCCAGCGCCTCGTTGGGCTGGGTGTAATCAGAGAACACGACCGTCTTCACGATGAGGCCGCGCCGGGCCGCCTCCTCGGTCACGACGCGCCAGACATCCTCGTCCTCGCCGGCGATGATGCCGACACGCACCGTCTGTTCCTCCGCGCGCGCCGCGCTGAGGCCGGACCCGAGCGCGGTGAAGGCAAGCAGGGACACAGCAAGACCACCGAGGGCGCGGCGGCTCAGGCCGAAGAGACGGGTGGAGGCGCGGCCGAACAGTGCGCGGCTTTCAAAAGTTTCGTTCATGGGATTATCATCCTGAAGATGCCACCCGCCATGGCCAGCGCGACCGGCGAGCGAAGGATGCCCGGGCGCTGGCGGCGGCAAGCCGGCGAAAATACTGTCTGTTCCGTGAATAGCGGGGGGGGAGGACTGCGTCAGCCGCGCCGGCAACATCGCGGCGCCGCGGATATGCGGCAGCAGAAAACTCGCGAATGCAGCACGGCGGAAAGCACCTGTCATCTCCATCGGAAAAATGAACCCGGCCCGCACAGACGCAAGATACATCCGGTACCCATACGTTCTCTTGTGCGGTCGAATGCAATCATGGCGACCGGAGCGGATATCGTCGAGATATGCCTTTTTCCTAAGCACCAGCCGATGCGGAAATGATCTTCTCCTGCCGTCGCCCGCCGCAGAATGGCGACCGGGCCTCCGTCGCGGACGGCCTTCATGAGACGGGTTGCCCACGGAAGGCCGTGCAGGCGAAGGAATTGTTTCCGTCCGTCGGGACGGCGCAACGGCATTGCTGGCGAGGCGTGTCGCTTTCTGGTCTGCTAACGCAGGTTGCGCACCCTGTTCCGCCCGACGGCACGGACGCGACCCTTCTTTCCCGGAATGCGGTCACCGAGCGCATTCTGTCGCCAGTCGCCGACGGGGCCACATGCGCCACCGGCGTTCAACGGGGGTTTTCATGTCCGCAAATTCCGTCCCGCGCCCCAAAAACGGCACCGCCCCGTCTGCTCCGGGAGGCTGGCGCTTGCCTTCGTTTGGCGTTCAGGTTCTGGCCGGCCTCGTGCTTGGCCTGCTGCTGGGGCTGCTGGCCCGCCAGATCGGCCCCGGCACGGATGGCGGGCTGAATGCCCTTGCCATCACGCTGCAGACCATCGGCTCCATTTTCGTGCAGCTCCTGCGCGCTCTCGTGCCCGCGCTGGTCTTCACCGCCATCGTCGCCAGCATCGCCAACCTCAAGGAACTCGGCAACGCAGCGGAACTGGTCGGCAAGACGCTGATCTGGTTTGCCATCACCGCGCTGATCGCGGTGCTGATCGGGCTGGCGCTCGGGCTCCTCATACAGCCCGGCCTGCATGCCGACGTCACGGTCAGCGAGGCCGCCGCGCCGCGCACCACCGGCGGCTGGCTGGATTTTCTCAAAGGCCTGATCCCGAGCAATATCTTCGCGCTGGAAGCCTCCACCCGCGTGGGCGACGGCGGTGCCGCCACCACCCTCAACTTCAATGTGCTGCAACTCGTGGTGCTCTCCATCGTCGTCGGCGTGGCGGCGCTGAAGGTGGGCGAGAAAGGCGATCTCTTCCTTGCGTTCAACCGCTCGGCTCTGGCGGTGGTGCGCAAGATTCTGTGGTGGGTCATCCGCCTCACCCCGCTCGGCTCCATCGGCCTCTTCGGCACGGCCGTGGCGCAATATGGCTGGGATGCGCTGGCCAAGCTGGGCTGGTTCTCGGCCGCTGTCTATATCGGCCTCGCGCTGGTGCTGTTCGTGGTCTATCCACTGCTGCTGGCGCTGAACGGCCTCAACCCGCTGCGCTTCTTCGCAGGCGCGTGGCCGGCGATCCAGCTCGCTTTTGTCTCCCGCTCCTCCATCGGCACGCTGCCGGTCACGGAAGCGGTGACCGAGGGCAATCTCGGCGTGCCGCGCGAATATGCCGCCTTCGCCGTGCCGCTGGGTGCTACCACCAAAATGGACGGCTGCGCCGCCATCTATCCGGCCATCGCGGCAATCTTCGTGGCCGAGTTCTATAACGTGCCCCTCGACCTCGCCGACTACGTACTGATCGTGCTGGTGTCCGTGCTGGGCTCGGCCGCGACCGCCGGCATGACCGGCGCCGTGGTCATGCTGACGCTTACGCTCTCCACCCTCGGCCTGCCCCTGCAGGGCGTCGGCCTGCTGCTGGCGGTCGACCCGATCCTCGACATGGGCCGCACCGCCGTCAATGTCGCCGGACAGGCGCTGGTGCCGACTCTGGTCGCCAAGCGGCAGGGCATCCTCAATGAAGCGCGCTACAACGAGCGCACGGTGCTGACCCACCTTGAGGGCGAGGCTGCCTGAAGCCAACAATCATCGAATCCCGCCGCGAGAGACGGGCCGGGGCCATCTTGCGATGGCAATCTCGCGGCGGGCTGAATTTTGGAATGCCATTGCCCCAGCCCCGCGCGGGAACGGGCGCCAGTTTCTCCCGATAAAAATCTTGTTGTTCTATAGATAAAACAGGATTTGATTTTCAGGGAGCACTACCAATGGCAACGGGAACCGGCCGCGCGGGCTTCAAGCGTCGCGACGTTCTGAAAGCATCCGCCACGGGCGCAGCCGGTCTCACGGCGGCCGCGCTGTTCGGCATCGCCCCGGCCGGTGCCGCCGAAGTGCCGCCGCTGACCGGCAAGCGCATCGGCATTTCCACCGCCGGCACCGATCACTTCTTCGACCTGCACGCCTACAATGCCGCCATCGAGGAAGTGAAGCGGCTCGGCGGCGAGCCGATTGCCGTCGATGCCGGCCGCAACGACGGCAAGCTGGTCTCCCAGCTCCAGACCCTGGTGGCACAGAAGCCCGATGCCATCATCCAGATTCTGGGCACCCTGACCGTCATCGACCCGTGGCTGAAAAAGGCCCGCGACGCCGGCATTCCGGTTCTGACGATCGACGTCGGCTCCGCCAGCTCCATCAATAACTCCACCTCCGATAACTGGGCCATCGGCAAGGATCTGGCATTGCAGCTCGTCTCCGACATCGGCGGCGAGGGCAAAATCGTCGTGTTCAACGGCTTCTATGGCGTCACCCCCTGCGCTATCCGCTACGACCAGTTGCGCAACGTCATCAAATATTTCCCGAAGATCGAGATCGTTCAGCCGGAACTGCGCGACGTCATCCCCAACACGGTGCAGGACGCTTTCTCCCAGATCACCGCTCTGCTGTCGCGCTATCCGGAGAAGGGCTCGATCAAGGCGGTGTGGTCGGCATGGGATATTCCCCAGCTCGGCGCCACGCAGGCGCTGACTGCGGCCGGCCGGACCGAAATCAAGACCTACGGCGTCGACGGCAGCCCGGAAGTGCTCCAGCTGGTGGCCGATCCCAACTCGCCGGCCGCCGCCGATGTCGCCCAGCAGCCGGCGGAACTGGGCCGCGCAGCCGTGCGCAACGCCGCGCGCCACCTCGCCGGACAGCACCTGCCGCGCGAAACCTATGTGCCGGCTCTGCTCGCCAACAAGGAAAACGTGCTGGAGGTGGAGAAGAAGCTCGGCATCCGCTGAGACCCGCTTTTCCGCCGGGGGGCGGCGCCGGTCCTGCCAGCGCCGCCCCTTTTTCCGCCTGTCGCGCGCCGCGCAACCCGGATCGCCAGCCATGACCGACACTGTCGCCTCTCCGCCGCCCATCATCCGGCTGGAAGGCATCGTCAAGACCTTCGGCGGTGCCCGTGCGCTCGATGGCGCCGGCCTCACGGTCGCACGTGGCAGCGTTCACGGCCTTGTCGGCCAGAACGGGGCAGGCAAATCCACCCTCATCAAGCTCCTTGCCGGGCTGCACCAGCCCGATGCCGGGCGGGTGGAGATAGACGGCATTGTCCGCACCGCCCTTTCACCCCACGCTGTCGAGGCGCTGGGCCTGCACTTCATCCATCAGGATCGCCTGCTGGTGCCGACCTTCACGGTCGGCGAGGCGCTGTTCCTGGGCCGCGAGCCGCGCCTGCCCGGCACGCCGTTTCTGGACCGGCGGCAGATGCAGCGCCGCGCTGATGAAATCCTGCGCCGGTATTTCGGCCTCACAATTCCCGCCACGACACTGATCCGCGATCTGACCACGGCGGAAAAACAGATCGTGCAGATCACGCGGGCGCTGCTGGACGATCCCAAGGTGCTCGTGTTCGACGAGCCCACGGCCGCGCTGGTGCGGCGGGAAGCGGAGATCCTGTTCCGCCTCATCCGCCGCCTGAAGGAAGATGGCATCACCGTTCTCTACATCTCGCACTACCTGAGCGAGATCGAGGCGATCTGCGACACCGTCACCGTCATGCGCAACGGGCGCGATGTTGCCACGCTGCCGATTGCGCAGACCAGCGCACGAGAGATCGGCGCACTGATGGTGGCCCGCGACATCGCCGAACTCTATCCCAAGCAGCCGGTTACGCCGGGCGCGGAAGTGCTGCGGCTGGAAAACCTCTCCCTGAGCGGCCGTTTCGAGGGGGTGTCCCTGTCGGTCCGCGCCGGCGAAATTCTCGGCCTGACCGGACTGATCGGTTCCGGCGCCAAGGACCTCATCCACGCCCTGTTCGGCCTTGCCCGCCC
>DAIPYB010000044.1:0-11333 GCA_036782955.1 Pseudoxanthobacter sp.
GGTGCGGTTACCGTGGAAGCCCTGCCGGATGCGTACATCAACCCGGTGTCGAACAGCCTCCAGCTTGTCACCTCTTGGTCGGTTGCTACCGGTCTGCAGCACTACTTCTCCCCGCAGATCTACGCGGCTCTCGAAGGTTCTTACCTCGGCGCCAACGTCGACCTGCCGGGCGCTTCGGGCACTGTCGTGAACAACTTCAACGGCACGCTGACCGTGAACTACAGCCCGGTCGAGAACATGAACATCGGTGCGGCGCTCGAGTACGTGAACGTCTCCCCGTCGAACACCGGTACCTCGGGTCTGAAGTCCTCGAATTCGCTGGTCGGCCTCGTTCGCCTGCAGCGCAGCTTCTGATCCAGAGCGTTTCGGACTTCGGTTCGATCCTCAACGGAAAGCCCGGCGGTGCGAACCGCCGGGCTTTCTGCTTTTCAGGGGCGGGGGCGGCGTTAGTGAATTGGCGTCTTGACCCCTGCCGGAAAAAAGAGTCAATCGCTGCAAAAGGCTTCGATGGCGGCGATGCTATGGCGCGTGTGATGCGGCAGCAGTCGGACCAGTCCGACTGGCTTTGCCCGACCTCGTTGCTGCAGCGGAATGGGAGTAATCAGACGTGCGGGTAGCCAGATCGGAAAGCCTCATCAAAGGCGCGACGGGCGACTGGGAAATCGTGATCGGCATGGAAGTCCATGCGCAGGTGACGTCGCAGTCGAAGCTGTTCTCCGGCTCGGCCACGCGGTTCGGCGCGGCTCCGAATACACAGGTCTCGCTTGTCGATGCGGCCATGCCGGGCATGCTGCCAGTCATCAATGGCGAGTGCGTGCGGCAGGCGGTTCGCACGGGCCTCGGTCTGCGCGCGGTGATCAACCGCCGGTCTGTTTTTGATCGGAAGAACTATTTCTATCCGGATCTGCCGCAGGGCTATCAGATCTCACAGTTCAAATACCCAATCGTCGGTGAAGGCGAAATCGTGCTCGATATGCTCGATGGTGAGCGTATCGTTGTCGGCATCGAGCGGCTTCATCTGGAGCAGGATGCCGGAAAGTCCGTGCATGACCAGCATCCGACCATGAGCTTCGTCGACCTCAACCGGTCTGGCGTGGCGCTGATGGAGATTGTGTCGCGGCCGGATATGCGCTCGGCCGAGGAGGCTCGCGTCTATCTGTCCAAGCTGCGGACGATCCTGCGTTATCTTGGCACTTCCGATGCCGATATGGAGAAGGGCAACCTGCGCGCGGACGTCAACGTTTCCGTCCGGCGGCCCGGTGGCCCGCTCGGTACACGCTGTGAAATCAAAAACGTGAACTCGATTCGCTTCGCCGGGCAGGCGATCGAATACGAGGCGCGGCGCCAGATCGCGATTCTGGAAGATGGCGGCGAGATTCATCAGGAAACCCGCCTGTTCGATGCGCGTACCGGCGAGACCCGGTCGATGCGTTCCAAGGAGGAAGCGCACGACTACCGCTATTTCCCGGATCCGGATCTGCTGCCGCTCGTGCTTGACGAGTCCATGATCGCGGAGCTGCAGACCGGCCTGCCGGAGCTGCCGGACGATAAGCGGACGCGCTTCATTACGGATTTCGGCCTGTCCGGTTACGACGCGAGCATTCTTGTCGCGGATCAGGATTCGGCGGATTTCTTCGAGGACGTCGCTCAGGGACGCGATGCCAAGCAGGCGGCGAACTGGGTGATTAACGAACTGTTCGGCCGCCTCAACAAAGAGGGCACCCCGATCGGGTCAAGCCCCGTCAGTGCGGATGCGCTTGGCACGATCATCGATCTGATCGCCGAGGAAGTGATCTCTGGCAAGATCGCCAAGGACCTGTTCGAGATCGTGTGGACAGAAGGGGGCGATCCGCGGGCAATCGTTGAGGCGCGCGGCCTGAAGCAGGTCACGGACACCGGTGCCATCGAAGCGGCGGTTGATGCCGTCGTCTCTGCGAACCCGGAGAAGGCGGCGCAGGCTGTGGCCAAGCCCACGCTGGCGGGATGGTTTGTCGGGCAGGTCATGAAGGCGACCGGCGGCAAGGCGAATCCGCAGGTCGTGAATGCGCTCGTCAAGGCCCGGCTCGGGCTGGAGTGAACGGCTGATCGGCCTCCGCTGACTTTCGCGCAACAGTGGGTGGCGTCCGGAGACGGGACGCCGCCCGTTTTTGCTTTTGGGCATGGCCTTGATCCGCCGCTGTCGTACCCCACATGGAAAACAGTGCGTTGCGCGCGGCGTAAATGACAGATGTCATGGCCGCACCGCGTATCGAGCGCAGAGTTGTGCCTGAAAATGGCGCGTGACGCCCGGCAGGTCGTGAGGCCGGCAGGCCGGATACGGCGGATACAATGCCGGACCGGCTATTTTGGCGTCGGCGGAAACCGAGGGAGAAGACGATGGCGCAGAACAAAGATGACGGCGCGACGACCGACGACGTAGCCGCCGAATTCGCTGTCCTGAAGAGCGATATCTCGCGGCTTACCGAGGCCGTCCGTTCGCTTCTCGAGTCTCAGGCGGGAACGGCTGGCGAGGCTGTGAAGGCGCAGGCGGCATCTGCGCGCGCGCGTGCCGAGGCGGTGGCCGATGAGGTGTTCTCGAGGGGCGGTGAGACTGCGCGACAGACGCGCGACCGAGCCTGCGAGATCGCCGGCGAACTGAATGGCCATGTTGCCCGCAATCCGCTTGTCTGGGTGGCTGGCGCCATCGGACTCGGGTTCCTGATCGGTCTCATTACCCGTCGGTGAACGCGGCGCGGCTTTGGGCCGGACGGAATTGCGGTTAAGATAGGCGCAGGGACGACGGACCGCTCGGTGCTAAGAGCGGTGCGTCGTTTTTTGACGAACTGCGCGGAGAGAGGCGATGCTGAAGGCTGCACTGGGCGCACTTCTTGATGTCGCGGCGCGGCGCTTCGTGTTGCCGGCCATCGCGCGCGGCCGCGCCAATGTGGAGGCGAGCGTGCGCCGGATGGTCGTACTGGCGATCTGCCTCACCATCGCCGGTCTTCTGGCTCTCGTGGGCCTCGTGTTCCTGTTGGCGGCGCTGACACTGTTTCTCGTGCCACATCTGGGTGCGGCCGGGGCGGTCGCCACGGTCGGAGGCGGCGTTGTCGTTCTCGCCGCTATCATCGCCCTCGTCGGCACCCGCAGTTCTTCACCGCCGGCACAGAAGCCTGCCGATGATACGACAGCGGATCCGCTCGGCGCGCTGTTGGCGGGCTTCGGTGGGGCAGCGTCCGGGGGCAGGACAGACAAGACCCGCCGGGGTGGAGACAAGGCGGCGGCGGAGAATGTTTCCGGTGATAAGGGCAGCGGAGGGGCAGAAGCCATTCCGGCCGCTCTGGCGCTGACAGCTGGCGCGCTGCTGGCCGGCATCGTCCTTGGCAGGCGCATCTGAGCGTGCAAGGCGTGGTCTCTGGAAAGCCGCGCCAAAACAAAGCCCTGAAGAGATAAGAGATCAAGGCCCCGGCCGCCTGCCAGTCATCGGTATGGGATGGATGGCGTGGCGGAAGGCCGTCGCCCCACGCCCTGTGGCTTGCTTCAGCGCGTGGCTTCGTCCGCTTTCTCGTCGCGGGCTGTTGGCAGGCCGGAAGCGATTTCACCCACGATATCGGCCACTCGTGGCCGTTGCGCATCGAGAAAGGGCAGGGGGCGGCAGACGTCCATGGCCGCCAGCCCGACGCGGGCCGTCATCAGGCCGTTCACGACACCTTCTCCAAGCCGGCTCGAAAGCCGGGTGGCAAGGCCCTTGCCGATGACCTCGTGCAGCAACGAGTCGCCGGCGGCGATGCCGCCCGTTACCGCCAGATGGCCGATCACATGCCGGGCCAGCGCCACGAAGCCGATCAGGCCCGGTCGTCCGCCATAGAGCCGGGCGAGGCGACGGATGAGGCCGGCGGCAGAAATCAGCACGAACAGAATGTCGATGAAGGCGCGGGGCGACAGCGCCGTTACCACGGAAACGCGCCGTGCAGTTTCCATGATCATCCGGCGGGCTTCCGAATCGAGTGGGCGCAGAAGCTCCCGTTCGCCGAGCCGTATCAGGTCGCGGCCATCGATGACATCTTCCAGATGGCGCGCCAGCGCGGCCCGGCCGGCGGCGGTTTCCGGCCGGGTGGAAAACAGTTTCATCGTCTGCGCGACCACGATCTCGGCTTCCCGGCGGTCGTCGGCCTCGGCGGCTGCCTGTGCCTTCTCGCGCAGGCGATCGATGCGACCGAGGCGGGCAATCGCCAGTCCCTCGCGCATCACGATGGCGACCGCCGCAAGCACAGTCGCGGCGGCAAGGCCGGTCGCCGTCCAGCCCAGCCAGTCGGAGCGGGCGAACAGGTCGCCGATCAGCCGGTCGATGGAAAGGCCGATGCCGAGGCTGACAAGGCCACCCAGCGCGGCGAAGAAAAGACCGCCCCAGGAGAGATTGCCCCAAGAGAGCTTGCCTGACGAGAGGCGGCCGCGAACAAGTCCCGATCTTCCGCCAGCCGCTCGTTCCTGCCTGCCGGAGCCGTCGGATGTCGTGTCTTCCCGCTCCGGCTCTATCTGGGGGGCTTCTGCATCGTCGCTATTGAGGCGGAAGGCGGCCGGGCGTCGCCGTGGAGCGGCTGGGCCGTCTGTCTGGTGGCCGGTCATCACGGACGGTCTCCGGTGGGGGTCGCGCGAGCCGGCGTTCATGCGAGGCGGTCCGACAGCAGAAATTCAAGCGCACGGTCGAGGCGGATGTGCGGCAGCACCATGGTCAGCCCATCGGGGCCCTGCTCCAGCCGGGGTGGACGGAAACGGGCAAAGCGCAGGGTTCCCGGTGCCATGCCAGATTGGTCCTCCGGGGCGAAAGCGACAGTCGGGTCGGCCGGCAGGTCGCCGGGGAAAAGGGCGATTTCCTCAAGACCGTCATAGGTTTCGCCATCGATGATTTCGCCCGGCATCGGCACGCCGATGATGGCCGGCAGCCGCTCGCTGCCCTGCCGCACCAGAGCCTGCCGGGTGGCGCGCACGGCGGCGAGGGCGCTGACTTCCACCTGCGCCCCGGCAAAGCGCGCCCGCGCACCGGCATCGGCCACCATCCGCGCCAGAATGGCCTCCAGCCGGTCGTGGTCCTGATGGTGCAGGTGATCCGCCTTGGTGGCGGCGAACAGGATGCGGTCAATGCGCCGGTCGATCAGCCCGGGCAGGAAAGAAAGCCGGCCCGGCCGAAAGGCCGCCATCACCTCGTTCAGAACGCGCTGCAGCTCGCGTACCGCGCCGGCCCCCTTGTCGAGGGCGGAAAGCACATCCACCAGCACGATCTGCCGGTCGAGACGGGCAAAATGATCGCGAAAGAACGGCCGAACCACATGATTGCGATAGGATTCGTAACGCCGCGCCATCATGGCGGCGAGACTGCCGGCGGGCGGCGTCTGGCCGGCCGCGAGCGGCAGAGGGGCGAAGGTGAGCAGCGGCGACCCTTCCAGATCGCCCGGCATCAGGAATCGTCCCGGCGGATCGGCGGCAAGAGATTCCGGGTCGGCGCGGCGGGCTTTCAGGTGGGCGGTAAAAAGCGCAGCGAGCTGGCGGGCGATGGCCTCGTCGCCGGGCGTCGCGGGATCGGTTGCGCACAGGGCGGCTGCGAAGGCCTCGCTGGCCGGCCCTGCGGGCTGGGCGGCAAGGCGCGCCAGCGTTTCGCCCGACCAGCGGGCATAGTCACGCTCCATCAGTGCCAGATCGAGCAGCCATTCGCCGGGATAGTCGACGATATCAAGCGTCAGGCTGCCGCGCCCGAGGTGGCGACCGATGAAGGTGGCCGATTCGTAGGCGATGGTCAGGCGCAGTTCCGAGACCATGCGGGTCGATTCGGGCCAGAGCCGTTCGTCGACCAGCGTCGCAATATGGGCTTCATAATCGAACCGGGGCACGGCGTCGTCGGGCTGGGGATCGAGCCTTGCACCCGCGATGCGTCCGCCCGCTGCCGGTGAGAACAGCGGCAGCCGGCCGCCATGAATGAGATTGTGCACAAGGGCGGTGATGAACACCGTCTTGCCGGCGCGGGAAAGGCCCGTCACCCCCAGCCGCACGCCGGGCCGGGCGATCTCCTGAGCGCGCCCGACCAGCGTTTCGAGCGCAAGGCGGGCTTCATCGGTGAAACTGGAAAGGCGCACGAATTCAAAGCCTGCGTCGGCGCCACGAAACCGTGGCCGGTCTTCCTGAAAGATAGGCAGGCCACCGCATCATTGCCAGTGTCGCGGCGCCCGGCAGGGCAGGGCGGCATTAACCCTGCCGGAAATTGCCTCGGCGGTGCCGCGATTTGGCCACGCCGCTTTAACCGGCTGGCAAGCCGGGCAGGGCAGGATCGCGCTCAACGGTGCAGATGGGCCGGCCCTGGAAGCGGGGTTCGGGGATGCCACTCCCGGCGTCGCCGGCTGGCGGTCAGCCCCGGCGGTCACAGCGTTTTGGAAGGAACAGCCCGATGCAGGTGCGCGTCAACCGGCTTGAACCCGTTGTTGCCGAAGCGGCGGCGGCGGATTTCGGTATCGTCGCTCTGCTGATCGCGGTGGCGACGGTGGTTTCCCTCATCAGCGTTGGCGGGCCGATCATGGATCTCATTGCCCAGCTCATGGCGGGCGGCGCTGTCTGATCCTGACCTGCGGGCGGGGTGCTTTGTCGCCTTGCCTGTGGAAAGTCCTCCGGTTTCCTTTGCCGGATGTGGAAGACCGATACGCGGGCTTGCGCCCCGCACCGAACCCCGCTATAGGGTTCGCCACGCCGGCACCGCACCGGCCGGCCTCAAAAGGCCGCAGACAGATGATGTCTGGTTACCATGGAATGGGCGGTTAGCTCAGCGGGAGAGCGTTGCCTTGACACGGCAAAGGTCACAGGTTCAATCCCTGTACCGCCCACCATTCAAATCAATCCCTTAGCGGCAAGTTCAGCAACGCTTCGATGGTCGTGTGAACATCTGGTGCTGGAAGCCGATCCTCAGTTGATGCCTGTCGAGGTGACCTGCGCACGAGCGCCGCTTATCTTGATGCAGGTGTGCCCGATGTCGCGTGACGTCCCCTCCGCTCACGCCAGCTTCTGCCTGTCCGCGTCGTTGCGTAACGCCAGAAGGCGTGTCGATATCCCGCGATGGTCTCACTGTCCCGGGGCGGACGGCGGGGTGCCTGCGCGGGCAAGGGCCGTGTGGCACTGGCGGCGGACCTCGGCGATGAAATCCACGCAGTGGCGCGGCAGCGGTCGCAACTCGTTGCTGAGTGCGACGAGATCGAAGCCGATCGCCGGCTTCAGCCGGGCAATGGCGATGTCGCGAACCGGCATCGAGATCGCCGTGAAGATATCGACGATGGAAACGCCGCATCCCTTCGCTACCAGCATGCAGGCGAGATAATAGGTCTGCACCTCGATGCGTGGCGTCAGGCCGATGCCTTCCGCGCCAAGCCGCTGGCGCAGCAGCCGCCCGAGCGGATCGTCCGATGCGAGGCCGATCATCGGCAGTGCGGCAACCTGATCGAGCCGCACCTCTTCCGGGCCGGGATGGGGCTGTACGAAAACCATCTGCCCCCGGCACAGCCGCTCGATGCGGATGCCGGGCGAGGGGGCGTGGTCATAGGCGAGCGCAATATCGATGTCCTGCGCCAGCAGTCCCTCCACGAGTTCGTTGCTGTGTTGGGTCAGCACCTCATAACGCACGTCGGGATGGAGGCGCTGCAGGGCATGGATGGCCGCGGGCACGATGGAAAGCGCCAGACTTGGAATGCAGCCGAGCCGGATGCGCCCCTCGCGCTGGGGACCGAGATTCTGGCCGAGGCGCTGCACATGCTCCAGTTGGCGAAACAGAGTTTCGATCTCCGGGGCCAGAATCTCTGCTTCGCGGGTTGGAACCAGTCGCCCTTTGACCCGCTCGAACAGAGCAAAGCCAAGCTGCTGCTCGGCATGGCGGACGAGCTTGCTCGCTGCCGGCTGCGAGATGCCCAGAAGCCGCGCCGCCCGTGAGATCGCTCCGGTGCGGAACAGCGCATGCAGTGCCTCGATGCTCCTTAAGCGCATGATCTCACACAGTCACCCATAACTTTTCTTGCTTCATAACAGACAGGAAAAGGCATTGTCTAACTGCGGCATCGGGCTCAGAGTCTTTGGCGTAACAAGCCCTGAGCGGGCGATGGCGGGATCCTTCGGTCATGCGGGTCTGTGTTCTGGGCGCTGGCGTGGTTGGCACCACCACGGCTTATTACCTTGCCGGCGCAGGTCATGACGTGGTGCTGCTGGATCGCAACGGTGCGCCGGGGCAGGAGACGAGCTTCGCCAACGGCGGCCAGCTCAGCTATTCCTATGTCGCCCCGCTTGCCGCGCCGGGTGTCTGCAGCCATATCGCGGACTGGATTCTTGGCCGCGATTCCGCGCTGAAACTCACCCCCCGCCTTGATCCGTGGCAGTGGCGCTGGCTCATGAACTTCATGCGTGTGTCACGCGCTTCGGTGTTCTACCGGTCGATCGCGGAATTGAGCGCGCTTGCCTTCCTCAGCCGCGACCTGATTCACGATCTTGTTGCGCGCGAAGGGCTGGATTTCGATTTCGCCCGCTCCGGCAAGCTCGTCGTGCATCGCGATGCGGCTGCGCTCGAAAGCGCCCGGCGGCTGGTTGAGGTGCAGGCTCGCCTCGGCGCACAGCAAACCATCGTGGACCGCGATGGCTGCGTGGCACTGGAGCCGTCGCTGGCCCACGTCGCTGGCGATCTGGCGGGCGGCGTCTATACCCCCTCGGAAGATGCCGGAGACTGTGCCCGGTTCTGCAGCGAGCTGGATCGCGTGCTTGCGGGCAGGGACAACGTGACCCGGCTCTATCATCACCATGCCGGCCGCCTCGTCGTGGAGAACGGCACGGTGCGGGCGGTCGTCACCAATCGCGGTCTGGTGGAGGCGGATGCCCTCGTGGTCGCCTCCGGCCTCGACAGTCGCACTCTGCTGCGGCCTCTCGGCATTGCCCTGCCGATCTATCCGCTGAAGGGCTACAGCCTGACGGTTCCGGTTCCGCACGACGATGCCGCGCCGCGGCTGAGCGTGACCGATGCCCGACGCAAGATCGTCTATGCTCGCCTCGGCAATTGCGAGCGCATCGCGGCGATGGTGGATATCGGCGCCCGCGATGCCAGCGTTGAGCCGGACCGGCTTGCCGACCTCAAGGAAAAAGTGCGGGCGACTTTTCCCGCCCTCGGCTCATTGGAGCAGGCAACGGTGTGGTCCGGCCTTCGGCCGGCCACCGCACAGGGAAAGCCTGTCGTCAGCCGCACGCCGGTGCGCAACCTCTATGTCAATGCCGGCCACGGTGCTCTTGGTTTCACCCTTGCGTGCGGAAGCGCGAAGCTGATCGCCGACATGGTCGGCGGACGGGAAACAGCCATCGCCACCGCGCCGTTCGCACTCGGGACGGTCTGTTGAGACGGGGCTCTGCCGCTGCACTTTCCGGCGAGCGGGGCGTGCGGAATGTTCACGCCCCGCCATAAAGCAACGCGCCCGCAGGGCAAGGCAGCGCTGTGAGCGAGAGCAGGTCGGGAGCTCAGGCCTTGCGCCGACCGGATTGTGCTTTGCCTGTCTGTAACGCCTCACCTGTACCGGCTGAAGACAAGCGCCGCATTGACGCCGCCGAAGCCGAAGGCATTGGACAATACATGCTCCACCTTTGCCGCACGGGCTCCGGTGGAAAGCAGATCGAATCCCTCTGCTTCCGGCATCGGGTCATCAATATTGAGGCTGGGCGGAAGTATCTGGTTCTGGATTGCGAGCACTGAAAAGACGGCTTCTATCGCACCCGCGGCGCCCAGCATGTGCCCGGTTGCCGACTTCGTCGAGCCAACGGGTATGTTTGCCTTGGCTGCTCCGAGGACATTCTCCAGTGCCGCCAGTTCGGCCGCATCGCCAACCGGCGTGGAGGTGGCGTGGGCGTTGACATAGCTGATGGCGCCGGCATCGATTTCAGCCATTGCCAGCGCGATTTTCATCGCCCGGGCCGCCTCGCGACCATCGGGCCACCCGGCCGTGACGTGGTGGGCATCGGTCGTGGTGCCGTATCCGGACAGAACCGCCAATGGCCGCGCGCCGCGCCGCTCCGCGTGGCTGAGGCGCTCGATGACCAGCATTGCTGCGCCTTCGGAGAGAACAAAGCCATCGTGATCGGCATCGAACGGCCGTGAAGCCCGATGTGGCGTGTCGTTGAAGCTGAAGGACAATGCCTTTGCGGCCGTGAAGCCGCCGATTGCGACGGGGTCGACGCAGGCCTCCGTTCCGCCGCACAGGGCGATGTCCGCCTCGCCGGTGCGGATCAGCCGAAGGGCATCGCCAATCGCCTGTGCCGATGCCGCACAGGCCGTGACCGGCGCTCCGGCGGGGCCGTGGAAGCCGAAGCGGATGGATACCTGCCCGGCCGCAAGATTTGGCAAGAACGATGGCACCACGAACGGAGAAAGACGGCGCACCCCGGCGGTACGAATAAGCTCCGCCGCGCCGGTAATCGCCGGAACGCCCCCCACGCCCGTTCCGATGATCGTGGCGCTGCGCACCCTGTCCTCGGTGCTTTCGGGGTGCCAGTTCGCCTGATTCAGGGCTTCCTGCGCTGCGGCCATCGCATAATGGATGAACAGATCGGTCCGGCGTAACTCCCGGGGGTCCATCGCTGCCTCGGGGTCGAAGCCTTCCGGGTCTTCGGCCCGGTCCGGCACGAGGCCGGCAATCCTGCACTTCCACCCTTCCGTTGCGAAGCGCGTGTTCACCCTGATGCCGGTCTGTCCGGCGATGAGCCTTTTCCAGTTCGTGGCGACGCCGGCCCCGAGGGGAGACACCGCGCCAAGCCCGGTTACGACAATCGGTTCACGCATCGAACATCCTCATGTGTATATACACGGCATATAGCACATGAACGCCGGCAGGCAATCCCCATGGGGGATGGCGTCTGTTACAGGCGTCTGGCGACCTGAAGGTAGGTCTCCGCATCCTGATCGGAGAGACCTGCCATGAGCTCGGACTGGGCCCGCTCCCATTCCGGCAGGAGGCGGTCAAGCAGGGTATTTCCCGGCTCCGTCAGCTCACAAAGGCGCGCGTTGCCGGCGACGCCCGCAGCCCGCCGGACCAGCCCCCTGCGCTCCAGTACATCAAGGTTCCGGGTCAGGCTTGTGCGATCCAGAAACACCCGCTGCGCCAGCAGCGCGACTGGCTCTCCCGGATGGAAGCGGATCGCCGCAAGAAGCCAGAATTGCTGGGCAGTGACGCCGAACGGCTTCAACTTCGCATCATACCGTCGCAGCAATTTGCGCGCGGCTACGATGGTGTTCATAACGAGGCACTTTGAGAGGTCATCGGGTAGAGCCATGGCGAACCTTACCACAATCCCGGTCGGCCCGG
>DAIPYB010000045.1:0-11187 GCA_036782955.1 Pseudoxanthobacter sp.
TCTGACAGCCGTACGTCTTGACGAAGACGGTGCGCTTGTCGGTCATCAGCGGGGGAATGCCCCCTCCCTCGATCTCTGGTGCGGCCCTGCGGGCTGCGGAAACGGCGACGCGCCGGCTGCTTTTGCCGCCGGCAGGCACATGCGGCCGGACGGAAGCCAAGCCGCATATTAAATCTAACGGCTTTCAGCGCGCTTGAGAAGCATTGCCGTCAGGGTGCGTCGGCCGGGCGCGGCTTTTCCCGCGCCGTTTCCTCCGCCCGGCGGGCGTTCGCGGGGGCGCGTCCCGTCAGGGCGGCGCCGGTCATGGCGCGCACCCGGTCCTCGGCCTCGGCCGTCACGCTCTTGCGGTCGCTGCCGGGGCCGAAGGCAATGGGGTCGCCCCATGTCAGCACGGCCTCCACCGGCCCGGCCTGCAGGAAGTTCCACAGGTGGGGGGCGAGGTCCATGTCGCCATACCACGCCACCAGCGGGCGCCACTGCCGGCCCATCGGCAGGCCGCCGCGGCCGGTGTAGGCCAGCGACAGCGGCTGCACCAGAACATTGCCGTCGCTTTCGCCCAGCGCATGGCGCGCGGCGCCCACGAGAGCGGAACGGAAGGGCAGGACTTCGTTGCCGCTGGAAGACGTGCCTTCGGGAAACAGTACCATGGGGTCGCCGTTTTCAAGCCGCGCGGCGATGGCGCGGCTGGCGGCCCCCGTCTGGGTGCGGCGCGTACGGTCCACGAACACGGTGCGCTGCAACCGGGCCAGCAGGCCGAACACCGGCCAGCCTTCCACCTCGGCCTTGGCGATGAACGACAGCGGCATCCGCGAGCCGATGACCGGAATATCCAGCCATGAGGCATGGTTGGACAGGATCAACAGCGGCCGGCCGGCCGCCGGGCGGCCGTGCTCGGTGATGCGCAGGCCGCAGATGCGCAGTACCGTGCGGTGCCACAGCACCGGAATGCGCTGCGCGGCACGCAGCCTGAGGCGCACGGCCGCCATCTGCGCCGGTGCCAGCACGCAGGTTACCGACACGATCGCCGCCACGCATACAATTGCCCGCAGCCGCGCCATGTCCGTCCCTCAGTGCTGCCGGCGACCGGTTGCCATCCTGTCGTAGCCCGTCCTCAGCGCTTGTCTTTGTCTTCGAGCGGCACGCCGTAAAGCTCGAGGCGGTGATCGACGAGGCGGAAGCCGAGTTCGCGGGCGATGAACTCCTGCAGCCGCTCGATGTCCTCGTTGCGGAATTCCACCACCCGGCCGGAGCGCAGGTCGATCAGGTGATCGTGGTGGTCTTCCTGCACGGTCTCGTAGCGCGAGCGACCGTCGCGGAAGTCGTGGCGCTCGATGATGCCGGCGTCCTCGAACAGTTTCACCGTGCGATAGACGGTGGAAATGGAGATGCGGTTGTCGATGGCATTGGCGCGCCGGTGCAGCTCTTCCACATCGGGGTGGTCATCGGCGCTTTCCAGCACGCGGGCAATCACCCGGCGCTGGTCGGTCATGCGCATGCCCTTGGCGACGCACTGGTTTTCGAGCGACAGGTTGGCTTCGCCGTCGCCTGCCTGCGACTTGGTGTGGATCTGGGTCGTCACCGCTTGCAGCTCCCCTGCCGGCACCCGCGGCGCGGGCCCTCGGGCCGCGGACGCAGAATCGCCGCTCTCCCTGTTGCGCTTCAGCCTGCGACCTCGTGCGCGGGGGCGGACCCCCTCGGTCCTCCCGCGCCGCCTCACGGCCAGCCGCCGGCACTTGTTGCAGATTCGAATTAGTCCAGTTCGTTTGTTTGCACGGGCTAGCGGAGATCGCGGCGCAAGACAAGGGCATGACCGCGACCGGCCGCGTGCGCATAATAACCCGGCCTCAGGCCAACCTGAACGAATCCCTGCCGCTGGTAAACCGCCAGCGCGGCGGTGTTTTCGCTGTCGACTTCAAGAAAGACGGCTTCCACCCGCTCCGCATAGAGCCGGCGCAGCGCCTCCGCCGTCAGGCGGCTGCCGATGCCGCTGCCGCGGTGGGCGGGGTCGACGGCAATGGTGAGCACTTCCGCTTCTCCGGCTGCCGCCCGCACGATCATGAAGCCGATCGGCCGGCGCGTGCCGAAGGGCGAGGCGCGACGGGCGACGATGGCGAAGGTTCCGGGCGAGGCCAGCAGCGCGGCGATCTCGTCTTCGCTCCAGATCTGGGCAAAGGAGAGCGCATGGATATCGGCCATGTAGGGCAGGTCGGCATCCGTCGCGCTCTCGATGATCGCTTCGCCGCCGATGCCGAGCGAGGCCATAGCCCATCCGCCCGGCCAAGAAGGCAGGTTGAGGGCCGGCAGGCTGAGCGAGGACAGGCCCAGCCCGGGTGTCCATGAAGACGATGTCCAGGAAGACGGCATCCATGAGGACGGTGTCCACGCGGCGGCGGTCCACGGCAGGGCCTTCCACCACGGGGCGGCAGGGGGCGTGGCCTGCGTTTCGCCCTGCGCGGGCGTGACGGCCGGTTCGGCGGCGGCGGTATTGTCGGTTTCGGTCGGCTCGGCTGCCATGGGGAAAGCTCCGCTTTTTCTGAAGGCTCGCGGTTTGCTGAACGTGGTCCGGATCAGGCCGCCGGGTCGGCCAGCAGCCCGATCTGCCGGGGCTGCGGCTTCGCATCGGGGGCGCGCAGATAGAGCGGCTCCGGCGGGTGCCGTGCCGGATCGCAACCGGCGGCGAGGCGGGCCAGCAGGCCGATATCGGCCGTGCGGGCCTCTTCCACGGTCGCGGCGGTGCGCCCGGCCACCGCCAGCGCGCCGGCCAGCAGGCCCGCTCCGCTGCCGGCCAGCACCGCGCCTTCCGGCACGAGGGCCGCGGCCCCGGCGATGTCGGCGGCAACCGCCGGCGCAAGCGCAGCGCCATCGGCTGAGAAGGACTGCAGATAGAGCGCCTCGCGCCGGGCATCGAGCACCGCCACCACCGGCCGGCCGGGGTGGTCGGCACGTGTTGCCGTGGCGATCAGGTCGAGAACGCCGATGCCGACCGCCGGCTTGCGCAGGGCAAGCGCCAGGCCGCGGACGGTGGCGATGGCGATGCGCACGCCGGTGAACGAGCCCGGCCCGGTGGTGACGGCAAGGCGGTCGATGGCGGCGGGTGCGATGCCCGCTTCCCCGAGCACCGCAGAGATGAGGCCCATCAGCCGTTCGGCATGGCCCGTGGGGACCGGATCGGTGCGGATGAACAGCCGGCCCGCCCCGCCGGCACTGTCCGTGCCGCCGAGGTCCAGCAGCGCGGCGCCGGCAGCGGGGCCGGCCGTGTCCAGAGCCAGAATGTACCGCACGTCTCACAAAGTCCTGATCTTAAAGGTATTTCAATCTCTTAATTCAGACCTTGTTTACCACTGGCGCCGGCGTCCCGCAAGCGGCCGGCGCCGGCAGGCGGAATTCCGGCAGCCGTCCGATGCGGTCGCAGCCGAGTTGCAGCATCGTGCAGCGCAGTTCCTCCTTCAGCACTGCCATGAGGTGCGCGGCGCCGTCGTCGCCCAGCGTCGCGGCATGAAGGAAAGGACGGCCGAGAAACACATAATCGGCGCCGAGTGCGATCATGCGGGCGATATCGAGACCGGTCCGCACGCCGCCATCGGCAAAGACGGGCACGTCGGGGCCGAGGCGGGCACGCACGGCGGGCAGCATGGCGGCGGCGGAGGGCGCGGCATCGAGCTGGCGGCCGCCGTGATTGGAAACCACGACGGCATCGGCGCCGCAGGCGACGCAGGCTGCGGCTTCGTCGGGGTGCAGCACGCCTTTCACCACCAGCCGTCCGGGCCACTGGTCGCGGATGCGCTTCAGGCGCCCGGCCGTGATGTGCCCGGCCATCAGCGTGCCGAGGAAGGCGCCGAGGGCATCGATGGACAAGCCCCTCGGTGCATAGGGCTCCAGATTGCGGAAATGGGGAATGCCGTGGCGGGCAAGCCGCAGCAGCCAGCGCGGGCGGATGACGGCGTCGCACACGGTGCGCGGGCCCGGCTTCGGCGGCACCGAAAGACCGTTGCGGATATCGCGGTCGCGCCGCGTGGCGCCGGGGATATCCACCGTCACCACCAGCACCTCGTAGCCGGCTCGTCGCGCCCGGCCGATGAGGTCGCTCTCGATGGCCGGATCGCCGGGCGGGTAGAGCTGGAACCAGCCGTTCTCGCCGGAATGCAGCTTCATGTCCTCCAGGCTGCGGGTGGCATGGGTGGAAAGCACGTGCACCACGCCGTGGCTGCGGGCCGCCGCCGCAATGGGCTGTTCGCAGCCCGGCCAGATCAGGCCGTTGAGGCCCATCGGCGCGACCCCGAAGGGGGCGGCGAGCGGGCGCCCGAACAGGCGGGTCTCCAGCACGGGGGTGTCGGCGGCTCCCTCCATGTAGCGCGGCATCATCAGAACGGCCTGCAGGTCGGCGATATTGCGCCGCACGCCCTCCTCGCGCCCGATGCCGCCGGCGGTATAATCCCACGCAAAGCGCGGTATCCTTTTTCGTGCCAGCGCCTCCATGGACGCCGCCGAGGGAAAACGCTGCCCGAGTGCGGGCCTGATCTGATCGGCCATCTGCGTGTTGCCATTCCCGTCGTTGCACCGGCTCCGGGCGGGCAAGGAACGTGCCATCGGCTGGCTTTTCCCGGCCTTGCGGGGTTCCGCAGCCGCGCTTGACGCGGTAGCGGTTTTCTGTTGGTCTTCCGCGTGAGAAAGAACCGCGCTTCGGTCTTGTGTCACGAAAGTGAGTTTTCGCAGGCTTAATTCGTGTAAGGCACGCCTGCCGCAACCTAGCTATTTATTCTGAATGCTGCCATGCAATATGGAATTGATGTGTGGCAGAAATTGATTGCACATAAATCCGGCATCGAAACGACCCGCCCGGGTCCATGTCCTATCAGCGCTGGTGCTTGCATGACAACGAAGACTCTGGATGCAACGCGGTTCCACGGGGTGGAACTGATCGATAATCCGCTGCTGAACAAGGCCGATGCCTTCAGCGACGCCGAGCGCGCGGCCTTCGGACTGCACGGGCTGCTGCCGCCCTCCGTGGAAACTCTTGAGACGCAGCTGGCGCGGGTCAAGGAAGCCTATGCCGCCAAGGACAGCGATCTTGAGCGGCACATCTATCTGCGCGCGCTGCAGGACACCAACGAGACGCTGTTCTATCGCTTTCTCGTGGACAATGTGACCGAGCTGATGCCGATGGTCTACACCCCGGTCGTCGGGGCGGGCTGCCAGCAGTTTTCGGAGATCTACCGTCGTCCGCGCGGCCTGTTCGTCAGCTATCCGCTGCGCGACAGCCTCGACGCGGTGCTGGAGTCCGTCGGCGATCAGGACGTGCGCGTGATCGTCGTCACCGACGGCGAGCGCATTCTGGGTCTCGGCGACCAGGGCGCGGGCGGGCTGGGCATCCCGATCGGCAAGCTGTCGCTCTACACCGCCTGCGGCGGCATCGCGCCAGAATACACCCTGCCGATCATTCTCGATGTCGGCACCAACAATCAGGAGCGCCTCGACGATCCGCTCTATATCGGCTGGCGCCATCCGCGCATCACCGGCGACGACTATGTCGCCTTCGTGGATGCCTTCGTCGCCGCCGTGAAGCGCAAGTGGCCGCATGTGCTGCTGCAGTTCGAGGATTTCGCCCAGAACCACGCCACCATGTTCCTGGAGCGTTACCGCGACCAGCTCTGCATGTTCAATGATGACGTGCAGGGCACCGCCGCGGTGGTGGTGGGCACGGTGCTTTCGGCGGTCAAGGTTTCCGGGCAGCCGCTGTCGGAGCAGCGGGTGGTCGTGGTGGGCGCCGGCTCGGCCGGCTGCGGCATCGCCGAACAGATGATCCGGCTGATGACGGAAGACGGCATCAGCGAGCCCGATGCCCGCAGCCGCTTCTTCATGATCGACCGTGAGGGGCTGGTGCTGGAGGATCAGGAAGGGCTCTGGCCGTTCCAGCAGCGCCTCGCGCACAAGGCCGCCGATGTCGCCGGCTGGCAGGCGGGCGTGACGGCGGGCCGTTTCTCTCTGGTGGAGACGGTGCGCAATGCCCGCCCCACCATCATCATCGGGGTGACCGGCCATCCGGGCGTTTTTTCGGAAGAGGTCATCCGCGCCATGGCTGCGGGCGTCGAGCGGCCGATCGTGTTTCCGCTTTCCAACCCGACCAATCGCTGCGAGGCGCAGCCGGCCGACGTGCTGGAATGGACGGCGGGGCGTGCCATCATCGGCACCGGCAGCCCGTTCGGCACGGTGGACTGGGGCGGCAAGCACTACCCCATCGCCCAGACCAACAATGCCTATATCTTCCCGGGCCTCGGCCTCGGCGCCATCGCGCTGCAGGTGCCGCGCATCAGCGACGGCATGTTCATGGCCGCCTCGCGGGCTCTTGCCGGCGCGCTGACGGTTACCGCCGGCGACGTGCCGGTGCTGCTGCCGCCGCTTGCCGATATCCGCGCGGTGTCGCGTGCCATCGCCATTGCCGTCGGCAAGGCGGCGGTGGCCGAGGGGCTGGTGCCGCCGCTGGATGACGCGGCGCTCGCGGCAAAGGTCGATGCCGCCGTCTGGGAACCGCTTTATGCGGATTATGTCGCCGGCTGAGCGGAAGCGGGAAACGGGCAGGGAGCGGAACGATGGCGGGAAAACGGGTGGCCGATCTGCTGGCTGGCGCGCTTGAGGCGGCCGGTGTCGAGCGCGTGTGGGGCGTGGTGGGCGATTCGCTCAACGGCTTCACCGATGCGCTCAGGACCAGCCAGAAAGTCCAGTGGATGCACGTGCGCCACGAGGAGGTGGCGGCGTTCGCAGCCGGTGCCGAGGCGCAGATCACCGGCCGGCTGGCGGTGTGTGCGGGCAGTTGCGGCCCGGGCAATCTGCATCTCATCAACGGCCTGTTCGACTGCCACCGCACCCGCACCCCCGTTCTGGCCATCGCCGCGCACATTCCCAGTGCGGAAATCGGCAGCGGCTATTTTCAGGAAACCCACCCGGAGCAGTTGTTCCGCGAGTGCAGCCACTATTGCGAGCTGGTTTCCAGCCCGGCGCAGATGCCGCGGGCCATCGAGATCGCCATGCGCACGGCCATCCAGAAGCAGGGCGTGGCGGTGATCGTCATTCCCGGCGACGTGGCGCTGGCCCAGGCCGCGGCCGGTGCCGCGGTCTGCTGGAGCGAGGTTGCCGCCCCGGTGGTCGTGCCGCCGGAGGCGGAAATCGACCGTCTGGCGGCGCTGCTCAATGAGGCCGATACCGTTACCCTGCTGTGCGGGGCCGGGTGCGCCGGGGCCCACGACGAGGTCGTGGCCCTTGCCGGCGCGCTGAAGGCGCCGGTGGTGCACACCCTGCGCGGAAAGGATCATGTCGAGCACGACAACCCCTACGATGTCGGCATGACCGGCTTCATCGGGTTCTCCTCCGGCTATCACGCGCTGCGCGAAGCCGGGCTGCTGCTGATTCTCGGCGCCGATTTCCCATACCGGCAGTTCTATCCGGAAGGCGCGCAGGTGGCGCAGATCGATATCCGGGGCGAAAATCTCGGCCGCCGCACGCGCCTCGATCTGGGTCTCACGGGCGATGTCGGCGAGACCGTGCGCCGGCTCCTGCCGAAGATTGCGGCCAAGAGCGAGGACCGCTTCCTGCAGAAGGCGCGGGCGCATTACCAGAAATCGCGGCAGGACCTCGATTCCCTCGCCACCGGCCGGCCGGGGGCAAAGCCGATTCATCCGCAATATCTGGCGCGCATGATCGACGAGGTGGCGACCGACGATGCCGTGTTTACCTGCGATGTCGGCGAAACCACCGTGTGGGCGGCACGCTATCTGCACCTGAAGGGAACGCGCCGTCTGGTCGGTTCGCTGCTGCACGGCTCCATGGCCAACGCCATGCCGCAGGCGCTGGGCGTGCAGGCGGCCTTCCCCGGCCGGCAGGTGGTGTCGATGTCCGGCGACGGCGGCTTCACCATGCTGATGGGCGACATCATTTCCGCCAGCCAGCTCGGCCTGCCGATCAAGATCGTCGTCTTCAACAACGGCCTGCTCGGCTTCGTGGACATGGAGATGAAGGCCGCCGGCTTCCTGCCGTTCGGCACCGACCTGCACAACCCGGATTTCGCGGCGGTCGCCCGGGCGCTCGGCATGGAGGGCATCCGCGTGGAGGATCCGGCGGATGTGCGGCCGGCGCTGGAGCGCGCGTTCGCCCATGACGGGCCGGCGCTGGTGGATGTGGTGACCGACCGGCAGGAACTGGTGATCCCGCCGGAGATCAAGGCCGAACAGGCCATCGGCTTCAGCCTCTATGCTGCCCGCGCCATCATGAACGGTCGCGGCGACGAGATTCTGCAGCTCGCCCGCAATGCCCTGTTCCGCTGAGGGTCGCGGGCATCTGCCCCGGTCTTTTTTAGTCAGATAATATGACTTTACAGCCAGCACCCGCCCATGCCATCGGTAACGGTGGCATGGGCGGGTGCTTGTCGGGCTTCGTGCTGCGCAAGCCTGCCGGCGGGCGGGATTTCTCGGGGCAGCAGGAGCGGATTTCAGATGACGGCGCAGGTTCTCGTCATCCCCACCGCCCGGGCGCGCTCCAATCACGCCGAGGTCGCGCGCAGTCTCGGAACCGACATCATCCGGGGCACTTTTGCCGAGGGCACGCGGCTGCCGGGCGACGCTGACCTGACGGAGCGGTTCGGCGTGTCCCGCCCGGTGCTGCGTGAGGCGGTGAAGACGCTGGTCGCCAAGGGGCTGCTGTTCACCAAGACCCGCATCGGTACCGTGGTGCGCGAGCGGGCGGCGTGGAACCTGTTCGATCCCGATGTGCTGGCATGGCATCTCGATGCCGGCATCGACAAACGCTTCCTGCGCGATCTGGCCGAAATCCGCCTGGCGGTCGAACCCCATGCCGCCGCGCTCGCCGCCGAGCGGCGCGACGCGCACGATATCGCCGCGCTTCAGGCGGCGGTCGCGCGCATGGCGGCGGAACCCGGCTCGGCGGCCGGGTTTGCGGAAGCCGATCTGGCCTTTCATCTGGCGGTGGCGGCGGCCTCCGGAAACGCTTTTATGCGCTCCGTTGGCGCCGTCATCGAAGTGGCGCTGCGAGCATCCTTCGCGCTGAGCGCGCCGGCGAGCCCCCATGCCCATGACGTTGCCGTCGCCTCCCACGCCCGCATCGCGGCGGCCATCGCGGCCGGCGACGGGGCGGAGGCGGCCGGGGCGATGACCGCCGTCATCCTCAATGGTCTCAGCCGGCACGGCGCCGCCGACCGGCCCGGTGCCGCGCTGGGCGGCCCGCAAGATTCAGAAATAACAACAACAGCAACCGGGAAAACGCCCTGAGCGGCCTTGCGCCGGATGTCTGCCCCTTCAGTCCGCCGCGGCGGCAGGGGGTAGCTTCCGGCCGGGGTGCCGAGCCGTCCGCCCCTTTTCGACCGGACCAGACACCATGAAACCGATACGCCTCGCCATCGTCGGCCTCGGCAAGATTGCCCGCGACCAGCACCTGCCGGCCATTGCCGCCACGCCCGGCATCGATCTTGTCGCCGTTGCCAGCCGCAATGCGGCGCCGCTCGAAGGCATGCCCCATTTCACCACGCTGCACGACCTGCTGGCCGCCGGCCCGCAGATTGATGCGGTGTCGCTGTGCACGCCGCCGCAGGGTCGCCGCGCACTGGCAGAGGCGGCGCTGAAAGCCGGCAAGCATGTGATGCTGGAAAAGCCGCCGGGCGCCACCGTCAGCGAGATCGCGCCGCTGCAGGCGGCGGCGGCCAGGGCGGGCAAGACCCTTTTCGCCACGTGGCATTCACGCTTCGCGCCGGCCGTGGAGCCGGCCCGGATCTTTCTGGCGGGGCACGCGATCCGTTCGGTCCGCGTGGAGTGGAAGGAGGATGTGCGGGTCTGGCATCCGGGACAGGACTGGATTTTCGAGCCTGGTGGCCTCGGCGTGTTCGATCCCGCCATCAACGCGTTGTCGATCCTGACATATGTGCTGCCGCGCCCGTTTTTTCTCACGGACGCCACGCTGGCCTTTCCGGAGAACCGGCAGGCGCCGATCGCCGCCGAGCTCGACTTCGCCGACACGGCGGGCGTGCGGGTACGTGCGGAACTCGATTTTCTCCAGACCGGTCCGCAGACCTGGGACATCCATGTGGAAACGGACGAGGGCCGGCTGACCCTGTCGCGGGGCGGGGCGCGGCTCCTGCTGGGTGAAACGGTGCTGGTGGAGGAGAAGGAGGCCGAGTATCCCGGCCTCTATCGCCGTTTTGCCGATCTGGTCGGGCGCGGCGAAAGCGATGTCGATCTGGCGCCGCTGCTGCACGTCGCCGATGCCTTCATGCTTGGCCGGCGCACGGTCGTCGCGCCGTTCAGCTGGTGATGGCGGATTCATGAAAACGCCCGCCCGGCAGGTCATGCGGGGCGGGCGCGGATAGCGCGGGCCGGCGTGCGGCGTGCTTACTCGGCGGCCGGCTTCAGCACGAGGGCGGCGATGCCGGCGGCAACGTCGAAGCCCTGCTGGGTCTGGGTGGATACCGGCTGCAGCGCGATGGAGCGCGAGAAGCCGCCCACCAGCACATTGGCGCCAAGGCCCACGGTCACGGTCGCCTCGGCGGTGAGGCCGCCATATTCGCCGGTCAGGGCGTCGGGCGCGATGCCGCCGGTGGAGGGCGCGAACACGCCCCAGACCAGCTCGGTCGCCTTGGTCTCGCCGATGTCGATGCCGAACTTGGAGATGCGGCCCTCGTACTTGACCGGGGTGCCGCTGCCGGCGGGCTTGAATTCGCACTTCAGCTTGGTGGTGGAACCGATGATGTAACCGACATCGGTGCCTTCCGTGCAGCGCAGCACGCCCACGTTGACGCGCTTGGTGTCCTGCGCCAGCGCCGGGGTGGCGAGAATGCCGGCGGCAACCAGCGTGGCGGTGGCAAGGCGAAGCATCATGAACGGTCTCCTGTCTGGTGCGGACGCCGCCGGCGGCGGCACGGCGCGGCACGGTTCCCCCCGGACACGCTGTGCGGATGAAAGGCGAAAGCCCCCGGCCGTCGTTTCCGTTGCGAAGACTGCACCATGAAACATGGCTTTAAAAGGGCTGTGCCTGCGCCGATGCCCCAAAAAGAACGGCGCCTGTCCCGAAGGACAGGCGCCGCTTCATTATCGGGCCTGATGCATTCCGCCGCAGTTCTATTGCGGCAAATCAAAATTACTTCAGATTACCGCAGAAGCGCTGAATGCGCTTGCAGGCTTCTTCCAGCGC
>DAIPYB010000046.1:0-11105 GCA_036782955.1 Pseudoxanthobacter sp.
TCGAAAACGTGGTGCGCGAAAATGCTGCCCGGACCCCGCCAAGACCCGATATGCGTGCGGTGAATGTGCCCGGCTGGCTGACGACCGCCATGGGGCCGAGCGCGCCGGTCAGCACCACGTCGCCCGCACGCAGCGGTGTGCCGGCGGCCGCCATGGTGTCGGCAAGCCAGATGGCGGCGTTGATCGGGTTGCCGAGGCACGCAGCCCCCTGCCCGCGCGAAACGGCCGCGCCCCCGGTCTCCATCTCCATGACGCAATCGACGAGATCGAGCCGGCTGAGCGACACCGGGCAGGTGCCCAGCACATAGCGCGCCGAAGAACCATTGTCGGCGACCGTATCCGTCAGGCGGATGTTCCAGCCTTCCACCCGGCTGTCCACGACCTCGATCGCGGCGACGGCAAAGGCGGTCGCGCGCAGGATATCGGCGGTGGTGTGCCGCTCGCAGGCAAGATCGCGCTCAAGAACCAGTGCGATCTCCGCCTCCACCTTGGGCTGGATCAGCTTTTCCAGCGCGATCGCCTCGCCGTCCCCGACCGCCATCACATCGAACAGGGTGCCGAAATCCGGCGCATCGACGCCCAGCTGGGCCTGCACGGCCTTCGAGGTGAGGCCGATCTTGCGGCCGGTAATACGCTGGCCCGCCGCCACGCGCCCGTCGGTCTGGCGGGCCTGAATGGCGTAGGCGATCTCAGCCGTTGCGCGGGCACCGGCGAGGGCGGCGATTTCATCGCGCAGCGGCGCACAGGGCACACGCGTCTGCTCCGCGGCCGCGAGCCTTGCGGCAAGCCGGCCGATGGCTTCGTCTGTCATCAGGATATTCCGCACTCTGGAAAGAAAAAGGGCCGCCCGCGATGGACGGCCCCCCGGTGTTCAGGTTCAGGCCGCCACCGGCACCGCTTCCGGCACGCTCTCGCCCTTGAGGAACGAAATATGGATGCGGTTGAACACATCCGGGTCCTCGAACTGAGGCCAGTGCCCGCAACCGTCCATGACGGTAAACAGTGCGCCCGGAATCATGGAGGCGATGCGGCGCCCCTCGGAAACGTCGGCGGTCGGGTCGTCGGAGGTCCACAGCACCAGCGTCGGCGCCTTGATGCGGGCATAGTCCTCCGGGTACATCAGGTTGCGCTTACGCACATCCATTTCCTGAAGGATCATGTTGAACTTCATCGCCTCGGCCATGCCGGGCTGGGAATAGATCGCCTGGCGGCAGGCGACGAGGTCGTCATACGCCTTGGACTTGTCGGCCATGAGCCACTCGACGCGGGCCTTGATGAAGTCCCATGTCGGCTCGGAGGCTGCGCGCAGCGACAGGGTCTTCAGGCGCTCCATCACCTTCGGGTCGGCCTGCGAGCCGCCGGCGGTATTCAGCACCAACCGCTCGATACGGTCGGGATGGTCCGCCGCCAGACGCGACGCCACCCAGCCGCCGAGAGACTCGCCCGAGATCGACACCTTGTCGAAGCCCAGCGTGTCCAGCACCTTCAGCACATGGTCGACATAGTGCTTCACCTCAAGGTCATGGGTGCCCTTGTCGGTCCAGCCATGGCCGATCATGTCGATCGCCCACACATCGAATTCCTCGCCGTGAGGGCCGAGATTGCGGATATAGGCCTCGGCATGGCCGCCCACGCCGTGCAGCAGCAGCAACGGCGGCGCGCCGGTGCGGCCGGAGTGCAGATAGCGGGTGCGGATGCCGCCGGCATCGAGGAAACCCTGCGAGAACGACACACCCTGAAGATCGCGCCAGATGCTGCGATAGGGGGTTGTTGCTTCGGTCATGATCGTTACGTCCGTTCGAGAGAAATCAGTCGGGGAACAGAGGGGATGAAACCGGGCTTCAGGCCGCCTTGCGCGCCGCCGAGCGCGGGGTCGCCGTGGTCAGGGCGATGCCGGTGATCCACTCCTGAATGGGCTCGTAGAAGCCGACGGTCGCCTCGTAGCCGCCGCTGGCCTGCAGGGCCGCGAAGGCCGCCACCCATGTGCGCACCTCGTGGGCGCCGCGGCCCCCGAGGCGGGTGATCTCGTCGTCATCCCAGCTGTCGCCGACCGTCAGGTCGCCCCTGACGAGATGGTCGAGGAAGGCGCGGTCCCATTCCGGGTTGAGCGGCCGCAGCTTCGAGGTTCCGGCGACATAGTCGTGCCCGGCGTTGAACACCCGCGTCTGGCGCGCGAGGCGGGCGGCATGGCTGGCGGCACGGCCGTCGATCAGCTTGGCGCGGACATCGGGAGACGCCCCCTTCATGGCCGGGATCGGCGGATCGTGGGAAAGCCCGCCGGAGGCCAGTACCGCGACATTGAGATCGCTGGCCGCCGCCCATGCGCCCACCGCCTCGCCCAGTGCCCGCACGCGGGCGAAGGTGGGGCGCGGCGGCGCTGCGCAGTTGATGAAGACCGGAATGATGCGCGTCAGCGGATAGACTGCCGACAGAAGCTCCACAGGCTGGGTCGCGCCGTGATCGACCTCCATGCGGTAGGAAAGCGCGACATCGACGCCCGCGCGGGTCACGGCCGCCGCCAGCGACACCGCCAATTCCTCCGGCACGTCGAGCGCCCCCGGCACCGAGCCGAAATCGCCCAGCGAATTGGCAACGGCACCGATACAGAAGCTCGGCATCAGGTCATAGAAGAAGCCGTTGAAGTGATCTGGGAAGAAGACAACCGCGACATCCGGTCCCCAATCGGCGATCTGGCGCGCAGCCTCGCCGATAGCCGCCTCGAAACGGCGTTCGACTGCCGGATCGGCTCTGTTCTTCTCCATGAGCGGTGAGTGGCTGATGCAAACAGCGCCACTGAGCATGGCATCCTCCGCGTTTTTCTTGATTGTGCCGGGCATCAGGTGCTGTTGCACCGCCGCCCCGCCGTGTTCTTGTTGACGCACGCTAGGCCCGCAGACTGGTGCGGTTCAAGGAAGCGATGCTATCTGTGCACTAAGTGAACAGAGCGGCGACCGACCCGGCGCGGGACGGAGGGAAATTTGAATGGATGGGATTTATAAGCCGGTGCGTGCGTTGGAGCGGGGCATCGCCGTACTCACGGCACTGAACCGTCTGGGGCGCGCCCGCCCGGCCGACCTGGCGGTCGCCTGCGAAATCGACCGCACAACCACCTACCGGCTTCTGGCGACGCTGGCCCGGCTCGATCTGGTGACCCGAAGCCCCTCGGATGAAACATGGAGCCTTGCGCCGGGCGTGCGCACCCTGAGCGAGGGCCTGACGGAGAGCGACGAAATCAGCCATATCGTGGCGCAGGAACTGATCCGCCTGCTGCCGCTCGTCCGCTGGCCGAGCGATTTCGGCTCCTTCGAAGGCGGCAGTGTCGTCATCCGCGAGACGACCCATCGCTTCAGCCCGTTTTCCGTGCATCGCGCCATGGTCGGCCGCTACCGTCCCCTGACGCGCTCGGCCATGGGGCGGGCCATTCTGGCGGCGGCAGCCGACGACGAGCGCGAGACGATGCTGGATATCGCCGCCGCGACCGGTGCCATCGATGCGGCGGATGCCTCCGACCGGCGGCTGGTCGGCAGGATCGTGGCCGATGTGCGGACGAAGGGCTATGCGTCCTCGGTCGGCGGCTCGGAAGCCTCCATCAGCGCCATCGCCCTGCCGGTCATGGGTCGTGGCCGCGTGATGGGGGCGATCAATATCATCTTCTTCCGCTCTGCCATGACGCCGGAAGAGGCCGCCGGCCGCCATCTGGGCGCCCTGCGCGCCTGCGTCGCCGATATCGAGCGGCGCTTCGATGAAGAGCGGCCGGAGGGAACCGGGCTCGCGTGAGAATGCAAGCGGGCCGGCGGGAGTGTCCCGCCGGCCCGCAGAATGCAGGTGTCTCGTGTCGTGGCTCAGAGCTCTTCTTCGCCGCCGCCGAACCAGCCATCGAAGAAGCCGCCGCCGCCCTCGTCCGCGGCCGCGCTCTCATCCACCGACGCCTCGGAGCCGGCATCGGCGGCAGAAGGCTCGGCCGCCTGCGCGCTGTCGCCGGTGAGCATGCCCGCGAGCATGTTGCCCAGCAGCATGCCGCCCGCCACGCCCATGGCCGTCTGCGCCGCACCGGCGAGGAAGCCGCCACCGCAGGCCGGGCGACCGCCCCAGGGGCCCGCGCCCATATTGCCCGCCCCCATGTTACCGGCACCCATGCTACCCGGCGGCACCGCGTTCTGGGGCATTCCGCCCTGCGGATAGCCGCCGGGCTGGCCAAAGCCACCGGCTGCCGCGCCGCGCGAGGCCGCCGGCTGGGCGGGACGACCGCCGCCAAACAGACCGCCGAACAGCCCACCACCGCCACCGGCCGGAACCGCCTGACGCTCCAGAGCGGCGGCGCGCTGCTCAAGATCGCTGATGCGGGCTTCCGCCTGCCGCAGCGCCATATCCTGCATCACGATGGTCTGCGCCATGAAATAGGGCGCACCCGGCTGGCGACCGATCTGATCGCGGATGAAGGCTTCCGCCCCGGCATCGCGCGGGCCGGCCTGCTGTTCGATCTGGCCGAGCCGGGCGAACAGGCCCTAGATTGCCTGACGGTCACGGTTTTCCATTGCTCTCATGTCTCCGGTGAAAAGTATGCGGGAAGGGTCCGCTTCCGCGGAGTCGCCCGGGCGGCTCACTCCTCGCGCTGGCCGGTGAAGTTCAGCAGAAGCTGGAAGATGTTGATGAAATTCAGATAGAGCGAAAAGGCACCGTAAACCGCCAGCTTCTGCTTCGATTCCGCATCGAAGGACTCGGCATATTGCTCCTTGATCGACTGGGTATCCCACGCCGTCAGGCCGACGAAGACCAGAATGCCGATTACAGAGACAGCAAACTGCAGCGCGCTGGAGCCGATGAAAATGTTCACAAGGCTGGCGATGACGACGCCGATCAGCCCCATGATGAGGAACGAACCGAAGCGGGAAAGATCGCGCCGGGTGGTGTAGCCGTAGAGGCTGGTCGCGCCGAACATCGCGGCAGAGATGAAGAAGGTGCGCGCGATGGAAGTGCCGGTGAAGACAAGGAACACCGAGGCCATGGAAAGGCCCATCACCGCGCAGAACGCCCAGAACATGGCCTGCGCGCCACCGGCCGACATCGACTGGATGCGGAACGAGAACAGCATGACGAAGGCCAGCGGCGCCAGCATCACCACCCACTTCAGCGGGGTGGAGAAGATCGGCACATAGAGCGCCGGCGTGGTACCGACCACGAAAGCCACGAGGCCGGTCACCACCAGACCGAGACCCATGTAGTTATAGATCCGCAGCATATGCTGCCGCAGGCCTTCGTCGAAGGCCGCGCGATCCATCGGCCGGGCGGTGCCCTGCCAGCCAAAGCCGGTGTTCGGCATCTGCATCGGGTAGTCTCCTGTGAAAGTGGCAAGGCCGGCGGCGCAAACCGCCCGGCCGAAACATGAAACCTTCGGGCGCGGTCAGCGCAGCGAGGCCGCGAGGTCGTCGGCGGCTGCGCCGAGGCGGCGGTCGCGGCCTTCCGCCGACGTGCTGCCGCCGGCAACGAGCGCATAGGCAACCTCGCCGGTCTGCCAGTGGGCGGCACTCAGTCCCTCGTGGCGGCTGACCGTGGGTTGCACCACGTCGAACTTGCCGGGCCGCACCGCGAACAGCGACAGCGAACCGAAATCGCGGGTTTCCAGCCGCATCTCGACACTCGGGCCGAAAGCGGAGGGAAAGACCTGCACGTCCGCCACCTGCCAGCCCTCCGGCAGTCGCGGCATGGCGATGCCCGTCGCCGCGCGGATATCGCCCGCGTCATAGGCCGCCAGCGACGGCTGCGAGCGCATGGCCTTGCGCACCTCGCTGGTGCGGTGGGCACGCACCGCATCCTCCACGAAAGGGGGCGGCAGTGCGGAGGCGACGACGCTCGTCACGGCCATCGGCCCCGACTGGCCGTGGGCGAACCAGCCCAGCGCCACCAGAGCCGCCAGCCCCGCGGCGCGCGCCACGCGGCGGCGCACGCGGTCGCCGTCCAGCGCGCGCTGCAGGCGCCGCGCGGCATTTCCGGTGGCGATCGCCTGCACCTTGGGATTGTCCATCAGAGCCTGCCGCAGCTCGCCGCGGATCCGCAGATCGGCCATGACACGCGCCGCCATCAGGGGGTGGCGGCTCAGATGATCCTCCACCGCGATGCGGCGGGCGGGCGCAAGCTCGCCGTCGACATAGGCCATCAGATCGTCGTCGGAAATCGGATCACTCATCGCTGCCTCCCACGATCTTCAGGTGCCCGCGGCCTCCGGCCGCCTCGTCCTCTCCGGCGCGCAGCGCGGCCCGCGCCCGGGAGAGCCGCGACATCAGCGTGCCCGGCGGAATGCCGAGCGCGCGGGCGGCCTCGGCATAGCCAAGTCCCTCCACGACCACGAGATGGAGCGCCGCGCGCTGCTCCTCCGGCAGCGCCAGAAACGCACGCTGCACTTCGCCGAGCCGCACCTGCGCCTCCTGCGGAGGGGGCGCGGCCTCCTCGCTCAGTTCGGCCGCGGCGGCGATGCGGCGTTTCTCTGCCGCGCGGGCGCGGTAGCCGTCCACGAACACGTTGTGAAGAATGCTCATCAGCCACACGCGCAGCGAGCGCTCGCCCGCAAAGCTGTCGCGCTTCTCGTAGGCACGCACCAGCGTGTCGTGCACGAGATCCTCGGCATCGCTCTCCTCACGCGTCAGCGAGCGGGCATAGCGGCGCAGCGCTGCCAACTGGGAGAGCACGTCAAAAGGGGCGTTCGGGCGCATCATGTCCAATATACGGTGCGCCCCGGCGGCTTATTCCCGCGCGCATCAAAAAAAAGCGGCCCTCGGGAGGGCCGCGATGCAAAAGCCGGTCATGCGGGATGCCTCATGCGCCGAGCAAACGTTCCAGCAGGCGCTCTTCCAGCGCGGCAAGCTCCGGCGCGCCGCGGCGACGGGGCCGCGGCAGGTCGATGGCCAGATCCAGCGCCACCCGTCCCGCTTCGATCAGCACCACCCGATCGGCCAGCGCCACGGCTTCCGACACATCGTGGGTGACGAGCACGGCTGTAAAGCGCTGCTCCTGCCAGATCGCCTCTATCAGTCGCTGCATTTCGATGCGCGTCAGCGCATCGAGCGCTCCCAGCGGCTCGTCGAGCGCCAGAATGCGCGGATTGCCGACAAGGGCGCGCGCCAGCGCCACGCGCTGCTTCTGGCCGCCGGACAGGACCGACGGCCATTCGCCCGCCCGCTCCGCAAGCCCGACTTCCGCCAGCAGTGCCCCGGCCCGTTCACGCCCGGCCTCGCCCTGCTTCAGGCCGGTCAGCCCCACCTCGACATTGGCCAGAATACGCGCCCACGGCAGCAGGCGCGGTTCCTGAAACATCATGCGGGTATCGGTGCCGGCATCGGCCCCGCCGGCATGGACGAGGCTGCCCGCCGTCGGCTTGTCGAGCCCCGCGATCAGGCGCAGCAGCGTGCTCTTGCCGCATCCGCTCTTGCCGATGATGGCCACGAACTCGCCCTTCGCCACGCTGAGATCGATGCCGGAGAGCACCGTCTTGGTTCCGAATGCCTTCGAGACGCCGTCGAAACGGAAAGCCGGTTCGGCCGTTACCGGCCGTCCTGTCTCTGCCGGCAGCGGACCGGCTCCGTCATCGCGGAAGGCATTGGCAACCGGCGCACCGGCCCTGAAAAACCACGCCATTTTCGCTCTCCCTGCACCCGGATCATGCGTTCTGGAAGGCGGGATGCCACTGTAGGCACAACCGCTCCAGAAGCCGGGCGATGCTGTCGGCCAGCTTGCCGAGGCCGGCATAGATCAGGATCGACAGCACCACGACATCGATCATGAGAAATTCACGCGCCTGCATCGCCATGTAGCCGAGACCGGAAGAGGCCGAGATCGTTTCCGCAACGATCAGCGTCAGCCACATGATGCCAAGCGCATAGCGCAGGCCCACGAACATGGACGGCAGCGCACCGGGCAGGATGACGCGGAAAAACAGCGTCGCCGGCTTCATGCCGTAGATGCGCCCCATCTCCACGAGCTGGGGATCGACCGTCTGGATGCCGAGAAGCGTGTTCACATAGATGGGAAAGAACACCCCCAGCGCCACCAGAAACAGCTTCGCGCCCTCGTCGATGCCGAACCACAGGATGACGAGCGGGATAAGCGCCAGATGGGGAATGTTGCGCACCATCTGCAGCGTGGTGTCGGTGAGGCTGCGGCTGAGATTGGACAGCCCGTTCGCCAGCCCGAACACGAGGCCGATGGCCCCGCCGACGGCGAAGCCCGCCAGCGCACGCCCGGTGGAAATGCGGATGTTCTCCCACAGTTCGCCCGACTGCAACACGCTCCAGAAGGCCCGTGCGACATCGCTGGGCGCCGGCAGCACGCTGGCCGGAATGGCGCCCAGCCGTGCCGCGGCCTCCCAGACGACGATCAACACCACCGGCAGGATCCAGCCGATGCCGCTGCGCGCGAAACCCCGGGCGAACCGGCCGGCAAAAGTGCTCATGATGCCGATACCAGCCGCGGGCCGTGATGACCGACCGCGAATTCGTTGGCGATCTCGTCGCGCGGAACGCGGCGGCGGGCAGCCGAAATGCCCAGTGCCGGGAACAGCAGCTCCGCCACCCGATAGGCTTCCTCAAGATGGGGATAGCCGGACCCGACGACGGTATCGATGCCGAGAGCCTGATATTCCGCCAGCCGGGCCGCGACCTGCTCCGGCGTGCCCACCAGGGCCGTGCCGGCGCCGCCACGCACCAGGCCGACACCGGCCCACAGGTTCGGCGCCACCTTGAGGCGGTCGCGCCGGCCACCGTGCAGTTCCGACATGCGGCGCTGACCGACGGAATCCATCTCCTTCAGGAAACGGGCCTGCGCGGTGGCAATCTGCTCGTCGGTGATATGGCTGATGAGGCGGTCCGCCGCTGCCCAGGCTTCATCCTCGGTCTCGCGCACGATGAAGTGCAGGCGGATGCCGAAGCGCACCTTGCGACCGCGCGCGGCGGCGCGGGTCCGCACCGCGTCGATCTTTTCCTTCACCTGCGCCAGCGGCTCGCCCCACGTCAGGTAGAGATCGACCTTGTCGGCGGCCAGTTCATGCCCGGCCTCCGACGAGCCGCCGAAATAGAGCGGCGGACGCGGGCGCTGCACCGGCAGGAAATCCAGCCGGCCGTTCTCGATGCGATAATATTTGCCGTCGAAATTCACCGTCTCGCCGGAAACGAGCTTTTCCCAGATGGTGAGGAATTCGGTGGCCTGATGATAGCGTTCGTCATGGGGCAGGAACAGGCCGTCGCCGGCCAGTTCCACCGGATTGCCGCCGACCACGACATTGAGCAGCAGGCGACCGTTGGAAAGGCGATCGAGCGCCGCCGTCTGGCGGGCGGCAAAGGCGGGCGTGGTCACGCCCGGCCGCAGCGCGATGAGGAACTTCAGCCGTTCCGTCTGGGTGGCGAGGCCCGCGGCGGTGATCCATGAATCGTCGCAGTTCTGGCCCGTCGGGATCAGCACGCCGCCGAACCCCAGACGATCGGCAGCCTGCGCGATCTGCAGGAAATAATCGAACTCCGGCGGACGCTGCTGCTCGCCCGACCCCAGATAACGGCCGTCGCCGTGGGTGGGGATGAACCAGAAGAAATTCAGCGGATCGGAACCGGTCCGGGCGGTGAGAGACATGGCGGCTCGTCCTGTTGCAGTGGCCGGCGGGCAGTGCGTGCGGAAGAAGGGAAAACGAGCGGCCCCGGCGGTTGCCGGGGCCGGAGCGGCGCGGCTCAGTTGGCCGGCGCGGTCCAGACATATTCGGACACGACGATCTCTTTCGGGATCAGGCCGAGCTTGGCGAAGCGATCTGCCGTCTGTTGCTGGCCGGCGATGATTTCCGGCGTCAGCGGACCGATGCCGAACACCTGACGGTCGGCAGCGATCTTCTGGGCGGCAAGCGGAACGCCCGTCACCTCATGCAGCGCCTCGGCCACCTTGCCGCGGTTGGCATCGGCCCATTCCGCCGCCTTCGCGAGGTCGGCGATCACCGTCTCCACCACCTTCGGATGGTCCTTGGCGAAGGTGCGGTTGGCGAGGAAATAGGTGTTCGCCTTCACCGTTTCGGCGGTGGTTGCAAGCACGCGCGGATGATAGCGCGTCTCGGCGATGGCGAAGAAGGGGTCCCATACCGCCCAGGCATCGATCTTGTCGCTGGCGAAAGCCGCCGCGGCATCGGCCGGGCTGAGATAGACCGGCGTGATCTCGCTGTAGGGCACGCCGGCCTTTTCAAGGGCAACCGCAAGCAGGTTGTGCGCGCTGGAACCCTTCGTGACGCCGACCTTGTGTCCCTTCAGGTCAGCCACCGAGCGGATGGCAGAATCTGGCTTCACGAAAATCGCCTCGCCCTTGCCGTTGGACGGCAGCGCGGCGACATAGACAAAATTGGCGCCGGCGGACTGGCCGAAGATCGGCGGCGCATCGCCCGTCCAGCCGAGATCGATGCTGCCCACGTTCAGGGCTTCCACCAGCGGCGGACCGGCGGTGAATTCCACCCACTTCACCGTGGTGCCCTCGGGCGCAAGGCTCTTCTCGATCAGCTTCTGCTGCTGCGCGATGACCGGCAGGCTGGTTTTCTGGAAACCGACCCGCAGTTCCTTCAGCGGCTCGGCGGCAGCGCCGTGAAGCGTTGCGAAGGCGGCAGCCAGCGCGAACGCCGCGCCGATCAGCTTTTTCCCGAACATTCTGGTTCCCCCGGCTCGGGCCACCCCGGCGGCCCGCCAATGGCTTCGCTCATGCCGGCATGGAGACACCCCCCTGCCCTGCATCGATACCAGAAGGCTAGAATAATCTACTCCATCCATCGAGAAATCAGATTCCCGCCAGCGCGAATGAAGCGTGGAAGCGTTATATTTTCACGCCTCGATGCGGAAGAAATTTCCCGGCGACGGGAACAGCCCACGGCTTGCGCGGAATGCCATACCCTTCCACGCAATGTCCGGACTTTTGTATTATGGAATTTATTTGTCGCACAAAAAACGCGGAGGCCGAGACCGGCCACCCGCGCTTGTCATTGTCCCGGCGTCAGGCAGGAAACGGAACCGGGCTTTCGCCGGTCCCTCCCCTGGCGATCTCAACCAAGAAGGCCGCGCCCGGCCAGATTTCGCATCAGTGCGCCGGCACCGAATGTC
>DAIPYB010000047.1:0-11031 GCA_036782955.1 Pseudoxanthobacter sp.
GAACTTCAGCGCACCGAGGAAGCAGGCGGAATAGCCCGAGGCGAACAGCTGCTCGGGATTGGAGCCCGGACCGCCGGGGCCACCGAGTTCCTTCGGCACCGTGAGCTTGACCGAGAACGTGCCGTCCTCGCTGGTGGCGGAGCCATCGCGGCCGCCGGTAGCGGTGGATTTGGTGCGATAGAGAATAGCCATATCAGAACGTCCTTCCTTGCAAGGGGCGGAGCGCAGGCTCCGGCGGTTGGGCGGTACTGCCGGCCTGCGGAGAGAAACCTGCGGGCGAACCCGTGCCCGACATCGGGCCTTGCCTCTCTGCGACCGGACAGCGCCGACGCGATCTCGTTTGACGAGATTTATATCGCGCACGATCTTTTATCGCGCAATTTCAATCTGCGCGCAACAGCCATGCATTTTTATCGTACACGATTATTTATCGCACGATATTTTTTGCGAAATCCCCTGCCCGAACGTTTCGTCAGGTGCCGCCCACCTCATTGGCCGGCATCGGCAGGCGAGCGACCGCAGCGGCTGCTACCGGGGAAAGACCGGCACCGCCGGCCTTCGCATGGGCCTGAATCTTGCGGCGCATGCGCGGCTCCCAGAAGCTGCGCAGATGGTCGGCAACGGCAACGGCGGCGGTCGCCTCCCCGGCCGGCCCCGGATGCTGCGCGGCAAAAAACTGCGCGATCTGGTTGGCCATCCGCACCAGTTTGGCGATACCGGCTTCATATCCGGCTTCCTGCCCTGCCGCTCCGCCGGCATCCGTTTCCAGTCCGCTCATGCCGGTGTCTCCCTCTCGGCATCCACCCCAAGCCGCCCGGCATGGGTGAAAATCTCGCAGCCATCGGCGCGGGCAACGCCCACCAGCGTCAGCCCGGCTGCTGCGGCGGTTGCAACCGCGAGCGTGGTCGGGGCGGAAACGGCCGCCAGCACCGGCACGCCGAGACGGGCTGCCTTCTGCACCAGTTCCACTGAAATGCGCGATGTCAGCACGAGGATCGCCTCACTCGCATCGATGCCGCTGAGCGCCAGCGTGCCGGCCAGCTTGTCGAGCGCATTATGGCGACCCACATCCTCGCGCAGGGCAACCAGCCCGTCGGTCCGCGTCCAAAGGCCGGCCGCGTGGGCAGCCCGTGTCTGACGCCCCAGCCGCTGCGCCGGCCACAGGCTGGACATCGCCGCCATGACATCATCCATGGCAAACCGCGCATGGCTGCGCACAACCGGCACAGGCGGCAACGCGGCTTCGAGGCTTTCGACGCCGCACAGGCCACAACCGCTCGGGCCAGCCAGAGCCCGCCGCCGCGCCCGCAGCCGCTCCATGGCCGTCTCGCCGACCCACATTCGCGCCTCGAAACCGCTGCCGCCGCCAAGCGTTGCGGCCGGCAGCACCTCCACGCTCAGGAGATCGACGGCTCTTGCCACGATGCCTTCCGACAAAGCGAAACCCACGGCGAAATCACCGAGGTCGGCCGGAGTGGCCATCATCACGGCATGGGTGGAGCCGTTGAAGGTCAGCGCCACCGGAACCTCCGCGATCAGGTCGCGCGATTCCACCGCACCGGACGGCCACGCCCGGCGCGATACCCGCTCCGTTGCGCCCTGCTCGCCGGACTCATTCGGCGGCATGGCCGGCCACGCCCGGCGAAATACGGCGGCTCTCGCGCGTATGCGCCTCGTAGTCCTTCTGCCAGCCGCTCGGGCCGTTGCTGCGGGCAACCTGCACCGCTGTCACCTTGTATTCCGGGCAGTTGGTGGCCCAGTCCGAGTTGTCGGTGGTGATGACGTTGGCCTGCGTCGCCGGATGATGGAAGGTGGTATAGACCACGCCCGGCGCAACCCGGTCGGTGATGGTGGCGCGCAACGTGGTTTCCCCGGCGCGGCTGGCCAGCCGCACGAAATCGCCATCGCGGATGCCGCGGTTCTCCGCATCCTGCGGGCTGATCTCCAGCCGGTCCTCGCCGTGCCACACCACATTCGCGGTCCGTCGCGTCTGGGCACCGACATTATACTGCGACAGGATGCGCCCGGTGGTGAGCAGCAGCGGAAAGCGCGGCCCCGTGCGCTCCTCGGTGGCCACATATTCCGTGATCATGAACAGCCCCCGGCCGCGCGCGAAACCATCGGTGTGCATGATCGGCGTGCCGTGCGGAGCCCGGTCGTTGCAGGGCCACTGCACGGACCCTTCCGCTTCCAGCCGTTCATAGGAGACGCCGGCGAACGAAGGCGTGGTTGCCGCGATTTCCGCCATGATTTCCGACGGATCGCCATAGTCCCATGGCTGCCCCATGGCGGCTGCCAGCGCCAGTGTGATCTGCCAGTCCGCCTTGCCGGACCGCGGCGGCATCACCCGCCGCACACGGTTGATGCGCCGCTCGGCATTGGTGAACGTGCCGTCCTTCTCAAGGAAGGACGAGCCGGGCAGGAAGACATGGGCATAATTCGCCGTCTCATTCAGGAACAAATCCTGCAGCACCACGCATTCCATCGCCTTCAGGCCGGCGACCACATGCTGGGTATCGGGATCGGACTGGGCGATGTCCTCGCCCTGCACATAGAGCCCGCGGAAACTGCCGTCGACGGCGGCATCCAGCATGTTGGGAATGCGCAGGCCCGGTTCGCGGTCCAGCGTGACGCCCCACAGGCTTTCGAAAATGCCGCGCGTGGCATCGTCCGACACATGGCGATAGCCCGGAAACTCGTGGGGGAACGAGCCCATGTCGCATGAGCCCTGAACGTTGTTCTGGCCGCGCAGCGGGTTCACGCCCACGCCCGCCCGGCCCAGATTGCCGGTTGCCATAGCCAGATTGGCCATGGCCATCACCGTGGTGGTGCCCTGGCTGTGCTCGGTCACGCCGAGGCCGTAATAGATCGCGCCATTGCCGCCGGTGGCGTAGAGCCGGGCGGCGATACGGATGTCATCGGGATCGACGCCCGCTACAGGACCCACCACCTCCGGCGCATTGCGCGCCTCGGCCACGAAGGCAGCCCATGCCTCGAACGCCGCCGCATCGCAACGCTCGGCCACGAAGGCGCGGTCCACCAGATTTTCCGTCACGATCACATGGGCCAGCGCATTCATCACCGCCACATTGGTGCCGGGCCGCAGCGCCAGATGCACATTGGCCGCCACATGGGGGCTTTTCACCAGATCGGTGCGGCGCGGGTCGATGACGATCAGCCGCGCGCCCGCACGAACCCGCCGCTTGATGCGCGAGCCGAACACCGGATGGCCATCGGTGGGATTGGCCCCGATCACCACGATGACATCGGCCATATCGACGGAATCGAAATCCTGCGTGCCGGCGGAAGTGCCGAACGCCGCCTTCAGACCATAGCCGGTCGGCGAGTGGCAGACGCGGGCGCAGGTGTCGACATTGTTGTTGCCGAACACCGCCCGGATCAGTTTCTGAACGAGATAGGTTTCCTCGTTGGTACAGCGCGACGATGTCAGCCCGCCGATGGCGCCGCGCCCGTATTTCGCCTGAATGCGGCGAAACTCCCGCGCCACGTGGCTCAGGGCTTCATCCCATGAGACTTCCTGCCACGGATCATCGATGGAAGCGCGGATCATCGGCCGGGTAATGCGATCCGGGTGGTTGGCATAGCCCCATGCGAAGCGACCCTTGACGCAGGAGTGGCCGTGGTTGGCCTTGCCGTCCTTCCACGGCACCATGCGCACCAGTTCCGTGCCGCGCATTTCCGCCCGGAACGAACAACCGACGCCGCAATAGGCGCAGGTGGTTACGACCGCGTGTTCCGGCTGGCCGGCCTCCACGACCGATTTCTCGATGAGCGTTCCCGTCGGGCAGGCCTGCACGCAGGCACCGCAGGAAACACAGTCGGAGGAGAGGAAATCCTCGTGCATGCCCGGAGAAACATGGGATGAAAATCCACGTCCCTCGATCGTCAGGGCGAATGTGCCCTGCACCTCGCCGCAGGCGCGCACGCAGCGTGCGCAGACGATGCACTTGGCGGGATCGAACTGGAAATAGGGATTGGAAACGTCCTTCGCCTGCTCCAGATGGGTCTCGCCGCCCTGAAAGCGCACATCGCGCAGGCCCACGGCGCCTGCCATGTCCTGCAGTTCGCAATCGCCGTTGGCCGCACAGGTCAGGCAATCCAGCGGATGATCGGAGATATAAAGCTCCATCACGCCGCGCCGCAGACGCTTCAGCCGCGCTGTCTGGGTCTGCACCACCATGCCGGCGGCAACCGGCGTGGTGCAGGAGGCGGGCGTGCCGTTGCGGCCCTCGATCTCCACCAGACACAGCCGGCAGGAACCCCACGCCTTCAGGCTGTCGGTGGCGCACAGCTTAGGCACGCCGATGCCGGCCTCGCGGGCTGCGCGCATCACGGATGTGCCCGCCGGCACCGTCACGGCATAGCCGTCAATGGTCAGCGTCACCGGTGCGCCATCGGCGGCAGCGGCCGGCGTGCCGAAATCGCGAGCCTGCGGCTGGCCGGCTGGCAGGCGGGAGAAGCCGGACGGGGTGAGGCCGGGATCATGGCTGTCCATGGGTCTTCTCCTCACTCTGCCGCGGCCGGCAGCGCGGCCGGTTCGAAATCGCCGGGGAAATGGCGGATCGCGCTCATCACCGGATAGGGCGTGAAACCACCGAGCGCGCACAACGAACCGAATTTCAGCGTGTGGCAGAGGTCTTCCACCAGCGCCAGATTCTCCGCGACATCGATGCCGGCGCGGATCCTGTCCATCACCTCGGTGCCGCGTGCCGATCCGATACGGCAGGGCGTACACTTGCCGCAGCTTTCATGGGCACAGAAGGCAAAGGCAAAGCGGGCCTGCGCGGCCATGTCCACGCTGTCATCGAACACCACCACCCCGCCATGGCCGATGAGGCCATCGCGGGCGGCGAACGCCTCGTAATCGAACGGCGTATCGAACAGCGCGGGCGGGAAATAAGCCCCGAGCGGACCGCCGACCTGAACCGCCTTCACCGGCCGGCCGGAGCCCGTTCCCCCACCAATCTCCTCCACAAGCTCGCCGAGGGTAACGCCGAAGGCCGTTTCGAACAGACCGCCGAAGCGAATATTGCCGGCGAGCTGGACCGGCATGGTGCCGCGCGAACGGCCCATGCCGAAATCGCGGTAGAAGGCTGCGCCCTTCTCCAGAATCACCGGCACGGTGGCGAGCGAGATCATGTTGTTGATCACGGTCGGCCGGCCGAACAATCCTTCCATGGCCGGCAGCGGCGGCTTGACCCGCACCGTGCCGCGCTTGCCCTCAAGGCTCTCCAGCAGCGCGGTCTCCTCGCCGCAGACATAGGCGCCGGCACCGGCCCGGATCCGCAGGTGGAACGCCGGCCCGTGCCCCATCAGGCTTTCACCGAGAATGCCCGCTGCCTCCGCCAGCGCAATCGCGCGCTCCATGGCCGCGATGGCGTGGGGATATTCCGAGCGGCAATAGACGACGCCTTCCGTGGCCCCCACGGCGAAGCCGGCAATCGCCATGCCCTCGATCAGGCAGAACGGATCGCCCTCCATCAGCATGCGGTCCGCGAAGGTGCCGGAATCGCCCTCGTCAGCGTTGCAAACGATATATTTTGGGCCCGCCGGGGCCTCCGCCACCGTTCGCCATTTCACGCCGGTCGGAAATCCCGCGCCGCCACGGCCGCGCAGGCCGGAGGTCGTCACCTCCTCCACCACGGCGGCCGGCGTCATCGCCAGCGCCCGCTCCAGCCCTTTGAGGCCGCCGAGCGCACGGTAGTCGTCGAGCGAGAACGGGTCGGTCAGGCCGCAGCGGGCGAATGTCAGCCGCTGCTGGCGCGCCAGCCAGGGATGCTCATCCATCGGGCCGAGGCAAAGCGCGCCGGCCGCTCCCGCCGGTGCACGACCCTCCAGAAGACCGCCGGCGAGCAAAACCGGCAGGTCCTCAACGGTAACCGGGCCATATCCGACGCGACCAGCCGCGGTTTCTACCTCCACCAGAGGCTCAAGCCAGAACAGCCCGCGCGAGCCGTTGCGCACGATGGCGATGTCCATGCCTGCCGTCGCGACGGCCAGCGCCGCAGCAACCTCGTCAGCCCCGACGCCGAGTGCCGCGGCATCGCGCGGAACGAAAATCCGGCGTGTCATCGCAGGCCCTCCCCCGTGGCACAGCCGGCGGCAGCCAGCGCGGCTTGCAGGCGGCGGATATCGGCACGGCCGACGAGGCGGTCGTCGACCATGGCCGCCGGCCCGGTGGCGCACAGGCCAAGACAATAGACGGCCTCGACGCTTAGTTCGCCGTCCCTCGTGGTCTCGCCCCAGCCGAGGCCCGTGGTGGCGAGAAAGCCGGCATGGAGGCTCTCGCAGCCCGCAGCCTGACAGGCCTCCGCCCGGCACAGCCGCACCACATGCCGGCCGGCCGGCCGGTCGCGAAAATCGTGATAGAAGGTGACGACGCCATGCACATCGGCACGCGAGATGTTGAGTGCAGCTGCAACCATCGGCAGCGCGGCGCGGGGTACATAGCCGAAGGCCGCCTGAAGATCGCGAAGAATGGGCAGCAGCGCACCGGGCTCGGCCGCGTGCGCCGCGATGATGGCGCCCGCCCGCTCCTCGTCCCATGGAAACGCTTCCACCGCAGCCGGCGAAAGCCCGCCGGCCCGGCCTGCCGTATCCGCAAGCCCGCTCATCGCGCCTCTCCCTTCAACCCTTCCGCCGCCGGCCGTGCCAAAGGGCCGGCCAGTCTGGATTGATTTCAATTAAAGCCGGCCTGAGAGCACGCGGCAAGGCGATGGGTGCCATGCTGCGATAGAACATTTCTATCGCCGGCACAGCCCGGCGAAAGATCGGCCCGATGAAGGGAGACAGATCAGTCGCCGGGCGGAGAAGGCGGCGCGGCCAGACGGCGGGCCTCGGCCACGAAGGCCTGCGTCAGCGGCGGCAGCGGATCGCGCGCGGGAAAGACGAGGCCGATCATGGGGGCCGCGTCGGGCAACACGGTTTCGCTGTGGGCCAGAGGAATAGCGGACAACGCATTCTCAAGACCGGCCATCTCGGCCAGCCCGTCCGGCAGGATCGCCACCGCGCGGCGGCTCAGCACATGGCCGATCAGGACGGCGATGGTATCGGATTCCAGGCAGGGCGCGAGTGACAATCCCTCCGCCGCGAACATCCGCTCCACGATGCGCCGCTGCTGCATCGTGCCGCCGAGAAGCGCCAGCGGCGCCCCGGCGGCCTCGCGCATGGTCACGGCCTCGCGGCCGGCGAACGGCCCGTCGCGGGCAGTGATGAGGCGATAACGCTCGCGATAAAGCGAGAGGACCCGCAGCCGGCCGGTCGGCTCACCATCGACATAGGTCAGGCCAGCATCGAGGCTCAGGTCCTCCAGCCCGGTGCGCAGGTCATCGGAGGTCATTGCGCACACGGAGAGATGCACATCGCGGAAGCGGCTGCGGAACGGACCGATCAGCCGTTCGACGAAGCCCATCGCCGTCGGCACCGCGGCAAGGCGCAGGTGGCCGGCAAGCCCGCGCTTCTGCGCCTCGATTTCCTGCCGCAGCACACGCACCTCGCCGACGACACGGCGTGCCGTTTCCAGCGTCCGCTCGCCTTCGGGCGTGAAGCCGACGAAACGGCCGGCGCGGTTCACCAGCGGGCAGCCAAGCTGCTCCTCAAGGGCGCGAATACCGGCGGAAAGGGTGGGCTGGGTAACGCCGCAGGCGGCCGCGGCGCGGCCAAAGTGCCGCTCCCGGGCCAGAGCCAGAAGAAATTCCAGCTTGTCGATCACGCGGCGCCATAAACCTCATCGGCACGGTTCTCGAAGGCCTCGGCAAAGCGGCGGAATGCCTGCTCGAATACCGCCCCCATCAGCGAGCCGAGCGTTCGGCTGCGGAACTCATAGGCGATATAGAACCCGACCTCGCTCAGCTCCTCGCCGAGCGGACGGAACGACCAGCGGTTTTCCAGCGAACGGAACGGCCCGTCGAGATAGGAAACCACGATTTCGCTGCGCTCGCGGTCGAGCACGACCTGCGAGGTGAAGGTCTCGCGGAATACCTTGTAGGCAACCGTCATGTCCGCCACCAGCACCTCGCGCCCATCGGCGAGCATGCGACGTCCGCGCACATGCAGCGACTGGCACAGCGGCACGAAGCGCGGATATTTCTCCACGTCCGCGACCAGCTCGAACATGTCGGCAGCCGAGTGCTTCACCTTGCGGGCGGTCTGGAAACTGGGCATCGCGACGTCTCAGTTTCCGAGCCGGGCCTGCCGGTTGGCCTTGAGACGCTCGAAATCCTCGCCGGAGTGATGCGACGAGCGCGTCAGCGGGCTGGAGGAAACCATCAGGAAGCCCTTGGCATAAGCCACCGTCTCGAAGCCCTTGAATTCGTCGGGCGTAACGAAGCGGATGACCGGATGATGCTTGCGGGTGGGCTGCAGATACTGGCCGACGGTGAGGAAATCCACGTCAGCCGAGCGCAGGTCGTCCATGAGCTGGAGCACCTCGTTGCGCTCCTCCCCGAGCCCGACCATGATGCCGGACTTGGTGAAAATGCTCGGGTCCAGTTCCTTCACCCGCTGCAGCAGGCGGATGGAGTGGAAGTAACGCGCCCCCGGCCGCACCTTGAGATATTTGGAGGGCACGGTCTCGAGATTGTGATTGAACACATCCGGCCGCGCGGCCACCACCACCTCCAGCGCACCGTCCTTGCGCAGGAAATCAGGCGTCAGGATTTCGATGGTGGTCTTCGGCGCCGCCTTGCGGATTTCGCGGATGACCTCGGCGAAATGCTGCGCCCCCCCGTCGGCCAGATCGTCGCGGTCAACGGACGTGATGACGACGTGGCTGAGGCCGAGCTTGGCCACCGCTTCGGCAACATGCACCGGCTCGTGCGGATCGAGCGGATTGGGCAGGCCGGTGCGCACGTTGCAGAACGCGCAGGCGCGGGTGCAGGTATCGCCCATGATCATGAAGGTCGAATGCTTCTTCGACCAGCATTCGCCGATATTCGGGCAGCCGGCTTCCTCGCAGACCGTCACGAGGCCGTTCTTGCGCACGATCTGTTCGGTCTCGCGGTAACCCGGAGAGCCGGGCGCGCGCACGCGGATCCACTCCGGCTTGCGCAGCAGCGGCGTATCGGGCCGGTTGGCCTTCTCCGGATGCCGGGGACGGGCTTTCGTCGTGTCGAGAACCGTGACCATGAACGGCGATCTCCCCGCATTTCAAGGCTGCGCCAAGCCTGCTTCGCGCCCCTGCTCCGCGACAGCGATGCCGTTCTGTCGCGGGAGGCTGTTTATTGCATGACTTAAATCATGCCGGCAGGCCGGCGTCGAGTGGCGAGGACCGGCATTGCCGCAGGGCTGCCCCGTCGCCGCCGCATCCGCGACGGCAGGCCGCGCTCACCGCCGCCGGTCGAACAGCCCGAGCAGGAACAGCAGCACGATGGCACCGATGGTGGAAACCACGAGGCTGGCTACGAATCCCGGGCGGGCGGCGATGTCGAAGCTGCGCACCAGCGCGCCGCCGATCAGCGAGCCGACGAGACCAACGATCAGGTTCTTGAGAAGGCCGTGATTGCGGTTGAACACCCGCTCCGCGATCCAGCCCGCAATGATGCCGATGATGATCGCCCCGAAGATACCGACACCGTTCATGCTCGTCCCCTGCGCCTGTGCGTCCGGCCGGCACATGGCCGGGCGGCTCCTCCTTGGAAGGTGGTGCGGCCCGGGCGTCGCGTCAATGGAGTACGAACGCGGGAGTGCGGAGGCATCCTCCGGGCCGCGTTCGCCTTCGCGTTTTATTGTTGCTCATATGAAATTCACCCGATTTCCTGTCGGGTGTAAAATAATGTTATTCTTATCTCATGTAGAGTGCGGCGCTATACACACCCTGTTGCAGTGATATCCTGCCGACCCGCGGTCGCACCGTATCGTCGGGCCGGAACGCCGGCAGCGGCACCTGCAAACAGGAACGACAGGCATGGACTTGAAGGTTCTTGGCGAGAAGGATGTTCTCGCCGCGATCGATCGCAGCGCAGTTCGCGAGGCGCTGCGAGAGGCATTTCGCGGTCTCAGCGACAACCGCACCATCCAGCCGGCCCAGACGATCACGCCTTTTCCCGAAGGCAGAGGCGACTGCATCTTCTATCCCGGCGCGATCTGGGATCTGGATATCGTGGGGGTGAAGCTCTCGCCCTACATTGCTGCGCGGGAACCCGGCGGCAAGCCCACGATCACCGCCTACACCCTGCTGCTTTCAGCCACCACGGGCGAGCCCGTGGTGCTGTGCGACAGCCTCGCCCTGACGACCCTGCGCACCGCCGCCACCACCGCGCTCGCGCTGGAATACCTGACCCCGCCCACCGCCCGGAAACTCGCCGTGATCGGCAGCGGCCGGGTGGCCCTTGAGCATCTGCGGTTCGTGGCCGGACAACATGAGTGGCAGGACATCAGCGTCTGGTCGCGGTCGCTCGGCGCGGACGGCACGCAGGCGGCAGCCGCTGGCGCCCAGCTCGCGACCATCTCGCCCAAGGCCGCCGTTGCGCCCTCGCTGCAGGAAGCGGTTGCCGATGCCGACGTGGTGATGCTCTGCACCTCATCGGCGAAGCCGGTGGTGCAGCTTTCCGACCTGCCGGAGACCTGCGTCGTCACCTCCATCAGCACCAATGCGCCGCGGGCTCACGAAATCGAACCCGCCTCGCTGCCGCATTACGCCGTGTTCTGCGACTATGAGAAGACCGCGCCTGTCACCGCCGGCGAGATGGTGCTTGCCATCGAGGCCGGCATTTGGTCGCCCGACAAGATACGCGGCGACATTGCGGGCCTCATCACCGGCAATGTGCAGCGGCCGGAACGCGGCCGGGTATTCTTCCGCTCCACCGGCCTTGGACTTGAAGATCTGGCGGTCGCCAACCTGCTGCGCTGAAAAACGAAATGCCGGCCGTGGTGTCACGGCCGGCATTGATTGCAGAACAGATGCGCGGCAAGACGCCCCGCGCGCAGGCGTGCCTCAGGTGTGGATCACACGGCCGTAGGCGTCGAGCACGCTCTCGTGCATCGTCTCCGACAGGGTCGGATGCGGGAACA
>DAIPYB010000048.1:0-10999 GCA_036782955.1 Pseudoxanthobacter sp.
GCGCTTCGAAGCAACGATCGAGGCTGTGCTCGACCGGCTGGCCGCGCATCTGGAGCGCCACATCGATCTGGATGCCCTGCTGGCGCTGGCGCGCTGACGGCAACCGCAGGCTGCCGCAACGGCCGGTCACAATGCCAGCAGTACCGCGCCAACGGCAGCGATCAGGGACACCATCAGCCCGTCTGCCAGCCAGAATAGCGTCAGTGCGCGGCGGATATCGGCCGCGTTCAGGTCGCGGCGCCCGCCGGCGCCCATTTCCGGCCCGCTCACCATAACGCCGCCATAGCTGCGCGGACCGGCGATGGCGAAGCCCAGCGCCCCGGCCATGGCGGCCTCCGGCCAGCCGGCATTGGGCGAGCGGTGAAAGCGGGCATCGCGACGGATCGCCCGCCAAGCCGCGCGCGGGCTGGCGCCGGGCAGCACGGCTGCCGCCGCCACGATCAGGAGCCCGGAAAGCCGCGATGCCGGCAGGTTGATGAGATCGTCAAACCGCGCGGCCGCCCAGCCGAACGCGCCATGGCGCTCGGTCTTGTGGCCAATCATGCTGTCGGCGGTATTGACGGCCTTGTATATCGCGCCCGCCGGCAACCCGCCGACGAGCATCCAGAAGGCGGGAGCCACGATGCCGTCGGAGAAATTCTCCGCCAGACTTTCCACCGCCGCCCGGCAGACCCCGGCGGTATCGAGAGCCTCGGGGTCACGCCCGACGATACGCGAAACCGCCATGCGGCCGGCCTCCAGACCGCCGGTTTCCAGCGCCGCCGCCACATCGCGGACATGGGAGGCAAGGCTGCGCTGTGCCAGCAAGGCGCTGGCAAGAAAAGCCGTCAGCACGACGCCCCACGCGCCGGCGAGCCAGCCCGCAACGGCGGTTACGCCGATGCCCCCCGCGCCGGCGACTGCGATCAGGATCGCCAGTGCGATGCCGCCCGCCATGCGCCGCCGCGCCAGCGACCATGCCGGTCGGTTGAGCCCGCGATCGAGTACGGCAATCAACCGGCCGATCCACGTCACCGGATGGCCGATGCGGGCAAACAGCGACTGCGGATAACCAAACGCGCCTTCGAACAGGAGAGCCAGAGCCGTCAGCACAAAGGTCATTCGTCACCGCGGGAGATCGCATGCAGCGCGGCCGTTCAGCCGCCGGATTCGGAGCGAACCCCTTCCACGATCCGGGCGGGGCCGGAGAACACATAGCCGAAACCGCGCATGGACTGCACCGGCAGTTCGCACTGACACAGCTTTTCCACCTTGCGCCGCAGGCGAAAGATCAGAACTTCCAGATGCGGATCCCGCGCGCCGCCGTCGGCATCGGAGCGCAGGGTTTCCAGAAGATCGCTGCGGCTGACCGGGCGCCCCGGCTCGGCCAGCAGCCGCGCCATGAGGCTGCACTCCTGCGTGCTCAGGGTCACCGCATGCCCCTCCGGGCAAACCAGCGTCCAGCGCGCGGGATCGAATACCCAGCTCGCCGCCGGCTCGCCGCGCTGCAACCGGGCGTGGAGATTGCGGATCACCAGCACCAGTTCAGCCAGATCGAACGGCTTGAGCAGATAATGATCGGCGCCGAGCGAAAGACCCTGCAGCCGGTCGCTGAGCGCCGAGCGCCCCGTCAGCATGATGACGCCGGCGCGCCCGCTGAGGCCGAGGCGCCCCAGAGCCTCAAGCCCGCTTTCCCCCGGCAGGTTGATGTCGAGCACGATGATATCCGCCGGCTCGGCGGCCAGCAGAGGCTCCAGCCCGGCCGTATCGGCGAATGCCCGCACGTTCATTCCGGCAAGGCGCAGATAATCGGCCAGACTTTCGCAGAAATCGGCATCGTCCTCGATCACGATCACATTGATCGCCGTTGCCGTGCTGTTCATTCCATACCCCCCCGCGAGCCGGCCGCCGCAGGCCACGTTTCCGCCTCGCTGGCGCACCCGTGGTCCGGCAGGCTCATCACAAAGACCGCGCCCGTCCCATTCGCGGCCGTTTCCACCCTGACCGAGCCGCCGTGCAGTTCGGCCACCCGGCGAACGATAAAGAGCCCCAGCCCGGCACCGGGCAGGGCCGCATTGGCCGGACAACGGTAATAGCGTTCGAATACCGCCTCGCGCTCATCCGCCGCCACCCCCGGTCCCGTATCCGAAACCCGTATTTCAAGAATCCCGTTGTCGACCGAAAAGGCAATCCGAACCGGGCCTTCGCTGTATTTGAGGGCGTTGCTGACAAGATTGCCGACCGCCACGCGCACCAGCGCCGGATCGACGAGCGCCCTTAGCGGCGACGGTCCGGCAACGGTAATTTCCCGCCCCTCCTCCGCCGCGGTATCGCGTGCCAGTTCGCCGGCAAGGACCGCGATATCCGTTTCCCGGAGGCGCAGCTGCAGCGCGGCCCGGTCGACCCATTCCTCGGCGAGGAAGGTATCGATCAGCCCGCCCAGACGCCCGACCGCCCGGCCGATCTTGACCAGTTCACGCTCGCTGCCCGGCTGCACGCCCTGCTGATGGACAACGTGCACCGCCGCGCCGATGGTGGCAAGCGGGGTGCGGAACTCGTGGCTAACCATGGCCAGCAGGTTGCGCTGCTCGCGCAGGGCACGACGCAGCGCCGCCTCCGCGTGTCCGCGCGCCTCGTTTTCCTCGCGCAGGGCCCGCGTGCGCTCGGCCACCGCATCTTCCAGACGCTGTTCGTTGCTGCGGGCGGCGGCCAGAACCTGCCGCTCCAGCGCGCGCTGCTTCTCGATTCTGGCGCGAATGGCAACCGAGATGCCCACGCAGAGCACCGCGATCTGCGCAACCACGAGAGCCGGGAAAACCCACAGGCTCAGCATAGTCAGCGGCAGCAGGCCCAGAATGCGGCTGGCATAGGCCATGAGGGCGATATTGTAGACCGTCGCCGCCAGGAAGAACCAGCTTCCCGCCGGCTCGCCGGCCCGCATCCAGCGAAAGGCCGCCACGATCGTCAGAAGACAAAATGCGATCGAGAGCACCAGCAACACCGGCAGCAGCACGGTGTAGCCGCCGAATATGACACCCGCCGCGCCGATGGCCGTGAAGGCGAGATAGCCCAGCATGAAGCGGCGCACCAGCGGCTGGTCGCGAAGGCCGCGGAAGACCGCCAGAATGCACAGGCACATCGTGGCGGCCGTCAGGTAGAGCAGCACGCCGTGGATGACGTGCAGGACCGGCGACGCCAGCCAGATGATGGATGGCACTGCAACGCCGTTGATGACGACCTGCAGAGCGGTCATCGCGGTGGTGTGTGCGCCCAGCAGTATGAGCATGCGCTCCCGCAGCCAGATGCCGACGAGAATCGCGCCACCCGCCAGAAACGCCGCCGCGCCCAGCATCAGCGACAGCACCGTGTTGACCGCGGTGACGTGTCCCACCAAGGCGGGCATGCGCCATACATTCATCATCGCCCGCAGGGTGCGGGTACCCGACAGACGCACATAGACTGCCTGGGTGCCGTCCTGTGGCACGTCCATGCGAAACACGAACAGCGCCACCGGCATTTCACGCCGCTCCGGCGGCACCTCCGCGCCCGAATGCTGCCACGCCGGCGCGATGCGGCCATCACGACCGGCAACGGGAACCCACGCATCGACATCGGAGGTCAGCGGATGGGCATCGACAGACAGCCACCACGGCCCGTCGCCACCTGCCCCGGCACTGATCTCGAAGCGCAGCCACCACGCTCCGTTGCTCTCGATGCCGGCATTGAAGCCGCCCGGCAAAGGTTGAAACTGCCCGGCGGCGGCAGCGGCTTCGACGGCGGCAAGATCCATGGTTCCGGCGGGGTCGTGGAAGGCTGACAGGTAGCCGGCAAGCGAAAACCGCGCCTTCTCGCCCGTCACCACCAGCGGCGACGGCCCCGCGATGGCCGGCAACACCCCCGCCACCAGCCAGAACAGCACGGCGGCAACCGTCAGGAAGCCCGCGATCGCCGGCAGCCCAGCGGCACCAGCCCTGCCCCCGCGCACGGCCATCATCTCGCTCCCCCAAAGCCGGCGGCGCCGGCATCTGCCTCAGGAATGCGGCAACCCCACATAAATCGTAGAAACGGCAGTGACCACGAACTGAACCCCAATCGCCAGTGTAAACAGGCCCATGACTTTGACAAGCACGCTCATGCCAGTTTCTCCGAGCAACTTCATGAGGTCCACGGCGAAATAAAACATCAAGAAAATCAAGACCGTCATTGTCACAATCGCGAACAGCAAGAGCATATGGGTATTATTGCTATCGGCGATCTGCGAAAATACGGTGACCGTGGACATCGTTCCCGCTCCGGTCGTCAGCGGAATGGCAATTGGCACCACGGTTGCGGAGATGCGCTGGCGATAGAAACCGTCGTCGGGCGGTTGCACCGCCTTGGTCGACACATCGGACGAGGATTTCGCATTCAGCATGCTGGTTCCGGTGGAGCACAGCAGCAGGCCGCCCGCGATCTGGAATGCGCTGATCGAAATGCCGAAGAACTCCAGCACCGCAGTTCCGAAAAACATCGAAACCATCATGACGATGAATGAGGTCGTGGTTGCGATTGCAATGAGGCGCAGGGTCTGCACGCGGGTGAGGCCCATGCAGATTGCAAGAAAGGGCGCAATGGCAGGAATGTTGTTGGCCACCGCGAAGAGGCCCAGCATATATTGCTGGTAAGAGCCGTGCATCGTTCTCTCCCGTTCGCGCCCCTGTTTGCCGGGCCGATGGCAGACAAGGCCACGGAAGCCCCCCGGACTGCAACCGCCCGCGGCCGCTTCACGGTGGAACAGACTTGCGCCAAGGGTTGGCAGGGCGGGCTTGCGCCCGGCTTTCGCCGCGCAGAACGCCACCTCGCAGCAAGGCCTTGCGCCGGGCCGGGGCGCGTGGCTATGTTCGCACTTTGTTCAGAGACGCCCGCTGAGATATCGCTTGCACGGGTGGCGGAAGGAGAAGGCGGCGTGCAGCAGAGTGAGCGTTCCGACCCCGGCCCCGCGCCGCATGAGGAGCACCTCGCGTCGCTGAACCCGGCCCAGCGGCAGGCGGTGGTCCACGGCATTTCGCCGGGCCGGGCCGACCCTGCGCGCCCGCTTCTGGTCATCGCCGGGGCAGGTTCGGGCAAGACCAATACGCTCGCTCACCGTGTCGCCCATCTGGTCCTGAACGGCGCCGATCCGAACCGCATTCTGCTGATGACCTTCTCGCGTCGCGCCGCGGCGGAGATGACCCAGCGGGCTGCGCGCATTCTGGCCCGCGTCCTCGGCGCGCGGGGGGCGGGCGAGGAGGCGCTTTCCGCCTCCCTCGGCTGGGCCGGCACCTTCCACGGCATTGCCGCCCGGCTGCTGCGGGAAATCGCCGGCACCATCGGCCTTGATCCCGCCTTCACCATTCACGACCGCGAGGACAGCGCGGATCTGATGAATCTGGTGCGCCACGACTGCGGCTTCTCCCACACGGAAACCCGCTTTCCCTCCAAGCGCACCTGCCTTGCGATTTACTCCCGCCTGATCAACGCACAGGCCGATCTCGGCGAAACGCTGCAACAGCATTTCCCGTGGTGCTCGGCATGGGAAACGGCCCTCGAAACGCTCTTTGCCGCCTATGTCGCCGCCAAACAGGCGCAGGCGGTGCTCGATTATGACGACCTGCTGCTTTATCTCGCCCACGCTCTTGCCGAACCGGCCATTGCCGCCGCTATCGCGGAGCGCTTCGATCATGTGCTGGTGGACGAATATCAGGACACCAACAGCCTTCAGGCACGCATCCTTCTGGCGCTGAAGCCGGATGGCGCGGGCCTGACCGTGGTGGGTGATGATGCGCAGGCGATCTATTCCTTCCGCGCAGCCACAGTGCGCAATATTCTCGATTTTCCCGCCTGTTTCTCCCCGCCCGCGGAAATCGTCCTGCTGGAGCGGAATTACCGCTCCACCCGGCCCGTTCTGGCGGCAGCCAATGGCGTCATCGCCCTTGCGGCCGAGCGTTTCGCCAAGACGCTCGTCTCCGAGCGCCCCGGCGGCGAGTTGCCGGCTCTGGTGCTGGTGCGCGACGAAGCCGATCAGGCCCGCTTCGTGGCAACCCGCGTGCTGGAGAACCGCGAACAGGGCGCGCGGCTGAAGCAGCAGGCGGTGCTGTTCCGCACCGCCTCGCATTCCGGCGCTCTGGAAGTGGAACTGACCCGCCGCAACATTCCATTCGTGAAATTCGGCGGGCTGAAATTCCTGGAAAGCGGCCACGTAAAGGATGTGCTGGCGGTGCTGCGCTTCGGCCAGAACCCGCGCGATCGCGTCTCCGGCTTCCGCGTGCTCATGCTGCTGCCCGGCGTCGGGCCGGCAACGGCTCGCAAGCTGCTTGATGCGCTGGAGCAGGCTGCCGCCCCGCTTGCCGCCTTGCGCGCGCTGAGTGCGCCCGCGCGCGCCGGACAGGACTGGCCGGCCTTCATCGCGCTGATGGAAACGCTTGCAGCCCGCCCCGGCCGCTGGCCGGCGGACATGGCGGCCGTGCGCACATGGTACGAACCGCATCTCGAGCGACTGCATGAAGACGCCGATACCCGCCGCGCCGACCTGATCCAGCTTGAGAGTATCGCCGCCGGCTATGGCTCGCGCGAGCGTTTCCTGACCGAACTCACCCTCGACCCGCCCGATGCCACCAGCGACAAATCCGGCGTGCCCTACCGCGACGAAGATTATCTGGTGCTTTCCACCATCCATTCGGCCAAGGGGCAGGAATGGAAAAGCGTGTTCGTGCTGAACTGCGTTGACGGTTGCATTCCCGCCGATCTCGCTACCGGTACGGCAGCTGAAATCGAGGAAGAGCGACGGCTGCTCTATGTGGCCATGACGCGGGCACGCGACAACCTGAGCCTGATGGTGCCGCAGCGCTTCTTCACCCACAACCAGCCAGCCGGCGGCGACCGCCATGTCTACGCCGCCCGCACCCGTTTCATTCCCGACAGCCTGCTTGGCCTGTTCAGCCGCCAGAGCTGGCCGCCGGCCGCCCCACCGCCGCCGGGGCCGAGAGCCCCCGACGGGCCGCGCATCGACCTCGCCGGGCGGATGCGCGCCATGTTCCGGCCGCGCACCTGAAGCCGATCCGTCAGGTCAAATCCCTTCGCAGCAGGCCGCGATAGATCTCCGCATCGTCGCACAGGCCCGCCAGACAGCCGAGATCGTCCACCAGCAGGATCGGCTGCGACGAATGCTGCTTCAGCGCGATCGCCTGCTGCAGCTTCAGATCGACCGGCGCGAGGATGACGTCGCAGGCGGGCAGACTTTCCCCCGCCTTCTCCATCGATGCCGGCCGGCCGTCGATCTCCACGCCCTGAGGGCGGCCGGCGCCGTCGAGACGGATTTTCAGCCGGTCGTCCGGGCCGAAATAGAGGCAATCGCCTTCGCGCCGCAGCGCGGCCGCCGGCGTCATCACCGCATTGCCGCGCAGCACGTTGAGTGGGTTCACGTGACGCACGAACTCTGTGACATAAGCATTTGATGGCCTGAGAAGAATATCCTCTGCCGAACCGGCTTGCACGATCCGCCCGCCTTCCATGATGGCGATGGTGTTGCCTAGCTTCATCGCCTCGTCGAGATCGTGGCTGACGAAGACGATGGTCTTGGAAATGCGCTTCTGCAAATCCAGCAACTCGTCCTGCAACTTGTCTCGGATCAGCGGATCGAGCGCGGAGAACGGCTCATCCATCAGCAGGATATCGGCATCCGTGGCAAAGGCGCGGGCCAGACCGACACGCTGCTGCATGCCGCCGGAAAGCTCGTGGGCATATTTGTCGGCCCAGCGGGAAAGGCCCACCATCTCAAGCTTCTCATCCACGATGCGGTTCCGCTCCGCGGCAGGGATGCCACGCAGTTCCAGACCGAAGCCGGCATTCTCCCGCACCGTGCGCCACGGCAGCAGCCCGAATTGCTGGAACACCATGGAAACCGTGCGCGAGCGCACCTCGCGCAACGTGGCTGCCGGGCAGCGCGCCACGTCCACGGGCCTGCCATCGTGGGTTACCAGAACCTCGCCGCGGGCGGTTTCGTTCAGCCGGTTGACCGCGCGCAGCAGCGTCGACTTGCCCGAGCCGGAAAGCCCCATCAGCACGCAGATTTCGCCGCGCTTCACCGTCAGGTTCACGCCCGCCGCGCCCAGGACGCAGCCGGTCTCGTTCAGTATGCGCTCGCGCGTTGCGCCCTGATCGACCAGTGCCAGCGCCTCTTTCCGCCGCGCGCCGAAGATGATGTCGACCGCGCGGAATTCCACCGCATTCATTGCCGTCTGTTGCTGCATCGCGCGCTCCCGATTCATTTTTCCGGCCGGCGGAACACGCGGTCGAGAATGATGGCCAGAATGACGATGGCCGCGCCGGCCTCGAACCCCATGGAAATGTTCACGGTGTTCAGCGCCCGCACCACCGGCTTGCCGAGCCCGTCCGCACCGACGAGTGCCGCGATCACCACCATCGACAGCGACAGCATGATGCACTGGGTGATGCCGGCCATGATGGTGGGCAGGGCCGCGGGCAGTTCCACCTTGAACAACAACTGCCGGCGGGTGGCCCCGAAGGCCAGCGCAGCCTCGTAAAGCGGCGTCGGCACCGATGAGATGCCCAGATGGGTGAGGCGAACCGGCGCCGGCAGCGCAAAGATAACCGTCGAAATCAGCCCCGGCACCGTGCCAAGCCCGAAAAGAACAAGTGTTGGAATAAGATAGACGAATGTTGGGATAGTCTGCATTAAGTCCAGAACCGGGCGCAGCGCGGCATAGAACCATGGCCGGTGCGCAGCCACGATGCCCAGCGGCACGCCGATGAGCACGCAGACCAGCGTGGAGCACGCCACCAGCGACAGGGTCTGCATCAGTGCTTCCCAGTAGCCCAGATTGGCGACCAGCAGCAGGGAGGCGACCACGAATACCGTCAGTCCGATGCGGCGATGCAGGAACCACGCCCCGGCGCCCGCCAGCGCAATTGCCACCAGCGGCGGAATGAACAGCAGAAGTCCCGTCAGCCCGTCAATGACGACACCCAGCACAAGCGAGATGGCATCGAAGAAGCCGCCGGCATGCAGCGTGAGAAAATCCATGAGGACCTTCATCCACGCTCCGAGGGGGAGTTTGTGTTCGGTAAGCCAGTCGTACATGGCACAGCCCTGACGACGGCGCATCGCGGCGCGGACGGAGAGGCCGCCGCCGGATCGCACCGGAAGAATAGGGACAGCCCCCGCGGCCTTTGCGCGGAAGCCCGGCCGACGGCCACACCGCCGGCCGCCACGGACGCGTCAGGGGAATGCGTGCCCGTGGCAGCCGGACGGCGGCCTCACAGGCCGAGCGAGGCCTTCACGGCCGGCAGGCCGGGCTCGCCGGAGAAGGTCGTGACGCCACCAAGCCACGGTGCCCACACATCCGGATTTGCCTTGAGCCAGCGGGTTGCCGCCTTTTCCGGTTCAAGCCCTTCATTCAGGATGTAGTCCATGACCACATTCTCGGTATCGAGATTGAATTTCAGGTTCTCGATAAAGTGGCCGGCATTCGGGCATTCCTTTACCCAGCCTTTGCGAATGTTGGTGAAGACCTCAGCGCCGCCGAAATTAGGTCCGAACACATCGTCGCCGCCAGACAGATACTCGATCTTGTAGCGGGTGTTCATCGGGTGCGGCGCCCAGCCCAGGAACACCACCGGCTCCTTGCGGGTCGTCGCGCGCTCCACCTGCGCCAGCATGCCCTGCTCGCTCGATTCCACCACCTCGAAGCCCTTGAGGCCGAACTGGTCCTTCTCGATCATGCCGAGGATGAGACGGTTGCCGTCGTTGCCGGGCTCAATGCCGTAGATCTTGCCGCCGAGTTCCTTGCGGAACTTGGCGATATCGGAAAAATTCTTCAGGCCGGCTTCATAGAGATAGGTCGGCACGGCGAGGGTATATTTTGCCCCCGTCAGGTTCGGGCCGATAACCTCGATCGAACCGTCTTCCACATAAGGCTTTCGATCAGCCTCCTGCGTCGGCATCCAGTTGCCGAGATAGATGTCGATATCCTTGTTCTTCAGCGACGTATAGGTCACCGGCACCGAGAGCACCTGAGTGCTGGCCTTGTAGCCCAGACCGTCCAGAATGACGGAGGCAAGGGCGGTGGTAGCGGTGATATCGGTCCAGCCGACATCGGCAAAGCGCACGGCCTTGCAGGCGGCCGGATCGCCGGCGAGCGCGGGCGCCGCGGTGGCGCCGAGAAGCGCCAGCGCGGAAAGCGTCGGGATGAGTTTACGGAAAACCATGATAACGCCCCTCGTTCTGTCGTTGCGACACCGGGTGGAAGCGCCCGGCCGGCACCGTTTCTGATTGTTGCGGCGCCTGCTGCCTTGAGTGCCCGGCCATGCCGGGCGGCTTTTGTTGTAAGACAAATTCAAGCGGACGCCGGGGCAATTGTCACGCACTTTTTTTGATCGTTCAATCAACGATATTTTCGCTGAATCGGCGTAAAAATAAGCCTGTTTCCGCCACAAATGAAACCAGTGCCCAAATTGTAACCGCGCCCTGCAGGGCAGCAACAAGAATCTTGATTGAACGTTCAAACAATGCTTCCCTCACGTCAGCACCCATGAACGACCGCCGCCTGAGGCAGGAGAGCACCATGCGGGAGATGATGACAGCGCGCGCCGGGGCGGAAGACCACCGGCGCCGGCAGCTCATCGAGGCAACCATCGAGACGCTGGCCGATGTCGGCTTCAATGCCTGCACGCTCGGCGAGATCGCCCGCCGCGCCGGCACCTCGCCGGGCCTCGTCGCGCATTATTTCGGCGACAAGGACGGCCTGCTGGAAGCCACCTTGCGGCATCTGGCAAGTCGCCTCGGCCATGCCGCCACCCGGCGCCTTGCCGCCACCCGCGATCCGCGCGCCCGCGTTCAGGCGGTGATCGACGTCAATCTATCGCCGGAGGAGTTCGACCGCCGCACCTCCTCGGTGTGGCTGGCCTTCTGGGGGCAGGTCATTCACTCCGCCCGCTTCCGGCGCGTGCAGAACATCTATCAGCGCCGCATGATCTCCAACCT